>CALBET010000380.1 GCA_937888665.1 uncultured Acidobacteriota bacterium | reverse complement strand
AGTCTCGACGGTTGCATCGCGAAGGCGCCGGGTCAGCGGACCTCGTTGACTGGACCCGAGTCGTCGACGCACGCCCACGCCGTGCGGGCCTGCGTGGACGCGATCGGCGTGGGCTCGGAAACGGTGCGTGTGGACGATCCGCTGCTGACCGCGCGTGGGGTGCGGCGATCACGTCCACTCGTGCGTGTGCTGTTCGACACGAGAATGCGGACACCGACGACGGCCCGTGTCTTCACCACACTCAAGACCGGCCCCGTCGTCATCATGACGACGGAGGCTGCCGTCGACGCCTGGCCAGCGAGGGCGGCGGCGCTCGAGGCCGTCGGCGCGGTCATCGAAGCGTTGCCGGTTCGGGACCCCGCTGTCGCGATGTCGCGACTCGTGGCCTACGACGTGTGCCACGTGCTGGTGGAGGGGGGAGCGTTGCTGCATCGGAGTATCTGGGATGCCGGCGTGGTCGACCGCGTTCGGCTGTATCTGGCTCCGGTGACGCTGGGCCGGCACGCCGTGCCCTGGATGCCGCACGGTGGGGTGTCGATGGCGGCGCTAGGCGGTGGCGAGCCACGGTGGTTGGGCGACGACGTGTTATTGGAGGCCGATGTTCAACGGGCTGATTGAATCGTGCGGCACGGTCGTCGAGTTGCGGCCGGTACCGGCCGGCTTCCGGATTCGTGTCGCGACGCCGCTGGCGGCTGAGCTGGGACTGGGGGAGAGCATCGCCGTCAACGGTGTCTGCCTGACGGTTGTCCAGACGGAGGCTCAAACGGACGTCCGAACGGAGACCGGGGGCACGTTCCACGCGGACATCTCTCCGGAGACGGCACGGGTCACCGGGCTCGGCACGCTTGGGGCGGGGAGCGTCGTAAACCTTGAGCGGTCGATGCGCGCGGATGCGCGTGTCGGGGGACACTTCGTCCAGGGGCATGTGGACGCCACCGGCCGCATCGAGACGATGCGCCATGAGGCGGAGTTCCACTGGGTGACCGTCAGTTTTCCGCCGCCGTTGGCGCCGTTGCTCGTGCGGAAGGGGTCGGTGGCGGTGGACGGCATCAGCCTGACCGTCGCTGGGCTGGACAACGCGCGGCTCGTGGTGCAGATCGTGCCCTTCACGTGGGAACACACGAATCTGAGTCACCTGGACGTCGGTGCGACCGTGAACCTGGAGTGCGATATCATCGGCAAGTACGTCATACGAGCGCTGGAGGTCGGCGAATTCGCTAGGCCCCGGTTCGAGGTCGAGGAGCAGGATGGCTGAGAAGACCACGCGCAAGCGGTCGCGTCCGCGGACGCCCGTGCTGAAACTGGCCGCCGGTCGCCGGAATCAGGGCCCGTTCGCGCCGATCGAGGACGCGATTACGGCCATCAAGGATGGCAAGATGGTCATCGTCGTCGATGACGAGGACCGGGAGAATGAGGGCGATCTCACGATTGCGGCCGAAAAGATCACACCGGACATCATCAACTTCATGGCGAAGTACGGCCGCGGCCTCATCTGCGTGCCGATGGTCGGGGAGCGGCTCGACCAGCTCGACATTCCGCTGATGGTCCGGGACAACACCTCCCAGTTCGCCACCGCGTTCTGCGTGTCGATTGAAGCGAGGGAGTCGACGAGCACCGGGATTTCCGCCGCGGACCGCGCCGCGACGGCCCGGGTCGTCGCCGACCCGAAGAGCGTGGCGGGCGACCTGCTCCGTCCGGGGCACATGTTCCCGTTGCGGGCTCGTGAGGGCGGGGTGCTCGTGCGGTCCGGTCAGACCGAGGCGGCGGTTGACCTCGCGCGGATCGCGGGCCTGCAACCGGTGGGTGTGATTTGCGAGATCATGAACGAGGACGGCACGATGGCACGGGTGCCGGACCTGCGACGCTTCGCACGGAAGCACAAGCTGCTGATGATCACGATCGCGGATCTGATCAAGTACCGCATGCGACACGAGCGGCTCGTGCGGCGCGCGGCGGCCTCGAAGCTTCCGACGGAGTATGGGGACTTCGAGCTTGTCGCGTTCGAGAGTGTCGTCAACGGCGAGACACATGTGGCGCTGATCCGCGGCGACCTCGGCGACGGGGAGGATGTGCTGGTTCGTGTCCACTCCCGCTGCCTGACTGGCGAGGTCTTCCATTCGGCGCGGTGCGACTGCGGCGCCCAGCTGAGCACGGCGATGGAACGCATCTCCGCCGAGGGGCGCGGGGTGTTGCTGTATCTGAATCAGGAGGGCCGCGGGATTGGGCTCACCAACAAGATCCGAGCGTACGCGTTGCAGGATCAAGGCTACGACACGGTTGAGGCCAACGAGCGGCTCGGTTTTAAACCGGATCAGCGGGATTACGGAATCGGCGCGCAGATTCTGGGTGAGCTCGGAGTACGCAGCATGCGCCTGCTGACCAATAATCCGCGCAAGTTCGTCGGGTTGGAAGGCTACGGCCTGTCCGTGTCCGCATCGGTAGGGCTGGAAGTTCCCACAACCGGTGCGGCAACCGCGTATCTTCGCACCAAGAAGACGAAGCTCGGCCACACGCTGACATCCGTGTAACGACACGTCCCGCCTTCGCCTCGTTTCGTTGACAGTCCGGCCCACGCCGCGCTACGATAAACGGTTGCGTCTGAAGTCCTTAGGACCAGTTGCGGCGTTGCGACGTCCGCGTCGCGGTCCATGCCGTCGGGTCAGATGCGTCGGCCACCACCATGACCAGGGTATTTCCTCTCGGGGCCTAAAGAGCGAGTGTTCATGTTCGCGTCACTGAGTGATCGTCTGCAAGCTGTCTTTGCCTCCGTCCGGCGCGAAACCCGCCTGACCCCCGAGTCCGTCGAGACCGCGCTCCGGGAAATTCGCCTGGCGCTGCTCGAGGCGGACGTGAACTTCAAGGTGGTCAAGGCGTTCATTGACCGCGTACGCGACCGCGCTGTGGACCGTGAGGTGCTGGCAAGCCTGACGCCGACCCAGCAGGTCGTGGCGATCGTACGTGATGAACTGCTGGCGCTTCTCGGGGACGGCCAGCCGGGTCTGTCCGCCAGCAAGCAGCGGCCCCAGGTGGTCCTTCTACTTGGACTGCAGGGTGCTGGCAAGACCACGACCACGGTCAAGCTCGCGCGCTGGCTGGGCGAACATGGGCGGCACCCCCTGGTGGTCTCGACCGACGTACGACGGCCGGCGGCCATCGAACAGTTGGGGGTGCTGGCGGCTGACGCTGGCGTGCGGGTCCACGACCCGGACCGCGACACGGCGGTCGTCGCCCGCGCCGAGGGTGCGGTGAAGATGGCGAAGTCGTTCGGGTTCGACGTGGTGCTCGTCGACACGGCGGGGCGGCTGCACATCGATGACGACCTGATGGGGGAATTGGACGCCCTGAAGGCGGCCGTTCAGCCGTCGGACCTGCTGTATGTCGCCGACGCGATGACCGGGCAGGATGCGATCAAGAGCGCCGGCGAGTTTCATCGGCGGGTGGGCATCAGCGGTGTCGTGCTGACGAAGATGGATGGGGACGCACGCGGGGGCGCGGCCCTGTCGGTGGTGTCGGTCGTCGGGGTCCCGGTCTCGTTCATCGGCGACGGCGAGCGGTTGGAGGATCTGCAGCCGTTTCGTCCAGACCGGCTCGTCTCGCGCATGCTCGGCATGGGCGACGTGTTGTCTCTGGTCGAGAAAGCGGAGCAGGTGGTGACTCCCGAAGAGGCCACCAGGCTCGAGCGGAAGATTCGCGGAAACGACTTCACGCTGCAGGACATGCGCGACCAACTGCAGACGGTCAAGCGTATGGGGCCCCTGGACCGGCTGATGGACATGGTTCCCGGTATGGGACAGATGGCGGCGAAGATGCCCGGGCAGGTCGATCCGAAGGCACTGTCCCAGACCATGGCGATCATCGATTCCATGACCAGGCGTGAGCGTGCGCAATACCAGGTGATCGACGGCAGCCGTCGACAGCGCATCGCGCGAGGCAGCGGCACGACGGTGCAGGACGTCAATCGTCTCGTGAAGCAGTTTATGGAGATGCGACGGATGCTACGGGCGGTCGGCGGGGCCTCCCGGTCTCGGAAGAAGAAGGGCGGTCGGCGTCGGGCGATACCGAACGGTCCGCGTTTTCCGGTGAGGTGAGTGAACCCAGGAGTGAGGAGTTGATAGACGCATGTTGACCATTCGATTGAGTCGGGTTGGCACGACGAAGCGGCCGTTCTATCGGGTCGTCGTGGTCGAGTCGAGCGCGCCGCGCGACGGGCGGTTCGTCGAGATATTGGGGCATTACAACCCGCGCGCCGAACCGGAGGTGCTCAAGGTTGACCGCGAGCGCGTGAGCCACTGGATGGGCAACGGCGCGCGTCCGTCCTCGACGGTGCGCACGCTGCTGGCACGGCATCCGGCGCCCCCCCAGGCTGAGGAGTCGACCAAGGCGGCGCCCGTCGCGACGCCGCCCGCGAGCGCCGACGAGACTCAGGCGGCGACGTGAGTCGTGCCCGTGATGTCGTGGACGTGGTCGCCCGGGCGTTGGCTGATCGTGCTGACGACGTGTCGGTCACCGAGCGGGAGGACCCCGAGGTCATCCATGTCGAGTTGTCGACCGCCGGTCGGGACTTGGGCCGGATGATCGGACGCCAGGGGCGCACCGCCGCATCGATTCGAACGCTGGCCGAATTGGCCCAGGCCCCCGACGAACGCCGGGTGACCGTGGATTTCATCGACGAGTGACGCCGGACTGGGACTCGATGGTGTCGGTGGGGCGGGTCGCGCGCGCTCACGGAAACCGAGGACGCGTGATCATCGATCCGGATACCGACTTTCCGGAGGAGCGTTTTTCCCCCGGGAACACCCTGTATGTGCGCCGAGGCAGCCAGGTCGACGGGCTGTCCATCAGCGACCTTCGGTTTCACCGGGGGCGTCCGATCGTGGCGTTCGGCGAGGTCACCACGATGGACGAGGCCGAGGCGTTGGCATCGGCCGATCTTCGGATACCGGAGGGGACGCTCGGGTCGCTACCTGACGGTTCTTACTATCAACACGAGCTCATCGGCTGTGCGGTCGAAACGCTCGACGGGGTGGCGGTTGGGACCGTGAGCAGCGTCGAGGGGGACGTTGGCGCGCATCGGCTGATCGTCGCCGACGGCGATGGTGAGATTGATGTGCCGCTGGTGACGGCGATCTGTGTGAACGTCGATCGGATCGCGCGGGTGATTACCATCGACCCGCCGGAAGGCCTGCTGGCCTTGAATCCACCGCGGGCGGCGAGGAGGTCTGACTGAGGTTCGATGTGGTCACGATCTTTCCGGGCATGCTCCAGGCGGTGCTCGGGGAGGGT
>CALBET010000379.1 GCA_937888665.1 uncultured Acidobacteriota bacterium | reverse complement strand
GGCCGGTCTGACTGCGTACGTCGAGTGGGCCAAGACCTTCCTCGGACTGTTGCTGTTGGCTGATGGCCGCGACGAGCGAGCGGCGGAGGTGCTTCGAGATGCCCTAGAGGGCATGCTGGCCTCCGATAGGCGACTCATGCTCCCCTTGACGGGCGTCTACATGTCTGAGGCGGCATGGCGGATCGGTGACGCCGCCGCGTCGCGAGGCGCGGCTGACGTCGCCCTGCGAGAGGCCGAGCGAGCTGGATCGATGTTTGCCCTTTGCCGCGCGCTCCGCCACGTTCCGGCGGTGCTCGATCGGCAGCTATGCGATGATCCGGCATCACGGTGGCGTGAGCCGCTGCGGGCCCGAGCAGAGGAGCAGGAGCGTTCGCCGATCGTGGCGGACGATCGCTCCGATTCTGTGGTGTTCCTCGAGATTCGGACGTTCGGTGACGACGCTGGAATCGTTGTCAACGGACGTCCGGTGGGCACACGTCGGGTGAAGGTCCTCGAGCTGGCCACCTTGCTGGGGCTTCATCCGAACGGGATAGAGCGAGAACGGCTTCAGCGTCGTCTGTTTCCCGACGCCGATCCTCGGCGTACCGGCAACTACTTCCGCCAGGTCGTCCACAAGCTCAGGAAGATGACGGGTGTCGGTCTCAGCCGAACGAACGACGGGCTCCTCCGGTGGCCCGAATCCGTGCACGTCGAGACCACCGACGGGCGAGTCGAGGAACTCGTCTCTCGCGCTCAGGCGAGCGAAGGGCCGGAGCGACTGAGCATGCTGGTCGAGGCGCTCGATCTGATGACGGGTCCCTTCCTGTGCGAGAGCGATCTCGAGTGGGCCGAGCAAAGACGGAACGAAATTGACGTCCTCCGATCGGCGATCGGCCCGCAGGCCGCCGAACTGGCGCTCGATTGTGGCGAGAACGATCTCGCTCGCAATCTCGCGTCGGCGGTGATCGCCGAGGACCCGTTCTGCGAAGCTGCGTACCGCGTCCTGATGAGCGCGGAGGCACACACGTCGGAGACCGCAGCCCTGTCGGTGTTTCAGCGCCTGCGTGTCGCACTCGAAACGCTAGGTGCCGCGCCGACGCAGGAGACCGAGGAGCTGCTGCGCCGCATCCGGAACTGATGAGCGGATGAGCGGATGCGCGTGGAGGGTGGACGGCGCTTGCCAGGATGGTCAGCTCGGCGGCGCCGACAGCGAAGTGACTCGGTCTTTCGTCGCAGCGGTCGGCGTAAGTCCGACATCTGCCAACGCAGACGTCAGCTCGTCATAGATTCCTCGCATTTCGTCGTACCTGTCACGCTCGTGGGCGATGTCGATCAGGACCCGGTACGCAGACTCGGCGTACGGATCAAGGTCGACCGCCGACCGGGCGAGGTGTTTGGCGCGCTCCGGCTGCCCAAACTCGTGCGCAAGGACGGCGGCCTCCGTGATCGCGCTGGCCGCCTGGGCCTGCAGCTCTGCTCGCCTGGCTTCGACCCATTCGAGGTCGCTGTCGGCCAGGTAGTCGCCTTCGGCGAGCTCGGCCACTTCGGCGAGCGCGTCCAGACGGTCCCGCCCGCTGAGGCCACGGCCGGCTGCGAAGGCCCGCTCGAGTTGGACGTCGGTACTCGTGACGTCGAACTCGTTCGGCCAGGCGAGTGAACCGTCGTCGGCTCGGGCGAGCGTGACACTGGTGAGCTGCCGGAGCTTGTGGACCACTTGCCGGAAGTAGTTGCCGCCGTGTCGCTGGTCTGCATCGGGGAAGAGAGCGAGCTGCAGTTGTTGGCGGCCGATTCCCTCAGGGTGAAGCGTCAGGATGCTCGCCAACTCGAGCACTTTGAGCCGTCGCACCTTGAGAGGTTTGCCGTCCTGGATAATGTCGGTCTTGGAACCCAAGGTCTGGACCACGAGGCGCGTCGCAGGCCCAACCGCCTTAGCGGGGCGTGACCTGCTGAGTGGACGAGCGCCTCCGAGCCGGCGCCACCGCTCGTCGCGCTCGTCGCGATCCAGTTGGCGGCGAAGCACATCCGGAACGTCGGCCACGGCTCGCCCGAGCAGGAAGAAGCTGCCCAGTTCCTCTGCGGCCTCCATCGCTTCATCGGCGGTTCGAGCCGAGCCGTTCGGATCTCCGACGCGGAACTCGGCTTCACTCAGATAAGTGAGAGCGGTCGGCAGCAGCAGGTGGCGTCCGGCGCGCCTCATCCCCTTGACTGCTGAGCGAAGGGCGCGTGCAGCGTCCAGATCGCGACCGCTCTTCAGGAGTGCCAGTCCTTGGAACGTCTGTGCCCACTCGACGTAGGCGCGCATACCTGCGGTGGCCGACCGGCCGATCGAGTCGGCGAGCACCGACCGGGCATCGTCGATACGTCCCACGCCGATCAACATGTAGCCCACGACGATCTTGAAGCACGGTTCCCATCCGAACATCGTTCTGCGGCTGTAGTCGACGGCCGCCTCGGCGGCCCGCAACGCGAGTCCTAGGTCCCCTTCGGCCCAATGCAGCCAGGCCTTGTGGAAATACCACAGGTCCGTGTGGGCGCCCTTGATTGTTGCAGTCGGCACCTGGTCGTACAACGATCGCGCCTGTTCGATCTCGCCGCGCCAGATCAGCGCGAGCAGCGGATGAGGCGTCCGGAAGAACGTCCGGGGTGGCCAATCGGTCGGATCCGGAAGCATCTCCATCAGGGCATCGAGCCGCCCTTGGACCAGCAGGCCCCAGCTCATCAGGCGCTCGGCATCGAGCCATTCGGCAGCCGTGGGTGGGCTCACCGGATCGCGGGCGCTCACGACCTCAAGGTGGTACTTGCACGCATCGACACGAAAGTCGCCGTCGTACGAACTCATGAGTTCGAGGGCGAGGACTGGCTGCCATAGGAATGCCCATCCCACATAGGACATCACGCCGGGATCGGCCTGTGCGACGACGCTTAGGGTGTCCTCAGCGACCAGGCGTCGCACCAAGGCCTGTGCCTCGGGGACGCGCCGCATTCCGATATGGCTCCGGAGCTGAGCGCCGCGAAGGCGAGTGAGCTGCATGATCTGCCGGTCGTCGAATGCCGACAACCATCGGTCGACGGTTCGCCAGTCGGCGCGCTCGCACAGGTGGACGACGGCGGTCTCGGCGAGCGTTGCGGCCAGTTCGACGTCGCCCGCCTCGAGTGCCGCCTCGACAGCGTCCTCGTAGGCGCCCAGATGTGCCAAGTACTTCGCGTGGCCGCTCTGGAGGTCGGCGATCTCGCGCCCGTGATGGAGATGGAGCTGTTCGAGCAGGAATTCCCGAAACTTCGGGTGATAGACGAGCTCGCGATCGGTGGTCAAGGTCGCAGGAAGGTGGCGGGAGCACACCGATCGCCAGAGCGCGTGCCCGCGTTCTCCGCACATCGCGACTGCTCCGCGTGCCGTCACGTTGTCGAGCAGCGAGGTGCGGAGCAGGAACTCCTGCTCTTCTGTAGGTAACTCGGCGAGCACCTCTTGGTGCAGGTACAAGGCCAGCGCGTCAGGTCCGCTGGTCGCGGCGAGCCCCGGTCGAACGTTGAAGGCGACTGCTGCGACCCAACCACGGGTCGATTCCATGAGCTCCTGGAGGTCGGCCGGCGCATTCGGGTAGCTGTCGATCATCGCACGTGCTTCGTCCATGTCGAGCGCGAGGTCAACTCCGTTAACCCGGCCGATCCGGCTCTGCGAGGACATCTGGGTGATCGGGACGTCGAACTCCTCGCGACTGAGCAGGATCGCCTGGACGCGGGGCGGCAGGTAATCGAGGAACGACATGAGTACCTCACCTGCTTCGGGTGCGTCGGCGATGCGTTCGCAGTCGTCGAACACGATGTAGCTGGCGACGTCGCGAATTCCCTCGGCGAGCGCCGCAGCAACCTCCGGCTGCGACAACCCGTCGTCGAGTTGTCGCCGGACGCAGGCTGCGGCGCCGGGACACAGATCCTCCAGTGCCTCGGCGAGATAGATGAGCAGACGAGAGCCGCTCTGATCTGCAGCGTCGAGCGTGAGCCACGCGAACGGGCGTCGTGTGGCTGCGAGGAACAATTGTGTCTGGACGGTCTTGCCCGAGCCTGCGGCGGCGAGCACTGCGAGCGCCTCGTGGCGGCCGAGCAGGTCACCGAACAAGTCGTTGAGCCGGTGGCGCGGAGTCGTACGGACCGGTAGCCCCGGGGGCCGGATCTTGCGTGTCATCATGCGTATGGCCGTCGACCCCGCGTGCCGAGCTTGGCCGTCAACGCCTCGGCGTCGACCAGGCTGCCCGCCCACCAGGTTGAGATGAACGGCGCGCTCACCCCCTTGTAGGTACCATGTCCTTACCCGTCCGACACTCTACCGGGAGCGGTGCGCCAAAGCCAGTCGTTGCATGCCGACGGCGGAGTGGCCGCCGGCGGAATCGTCACGACTGACGAGATGCGGCGATCCGCCCGGGATGCTCGCGTCAACCGTTCGGCGTTCATGTTGGTGGCTGTTTCCGCCGGGGGCGTGAGGAATCGCCCGGGCGAGGGACCCGGGCAAGGTGCTCAGACTGACTCGGTCAGGCTTGCTGCGCAGGACTCGTCACTGGCCTTGTTACCGGCCTCGTTACGTGTCTCAAGGCGTTGCCGACCCCGTCGACCGTGGCGATCCCCCTAACTGGCGGACCGCCAATATTCAATGATGAGACCGGCCCCAACCGGTAGGGCGAGAGCCAGGAGAGATTTGATGGCAGTCAAAGCAATTGTCCAGCTGTACCCGACCATTCCGGCTGGGCCGGGAGGGCGAGGTGAGGGTCGTCCGCTCGGTCGCGATCGTGATCAATACCAGGCGATCCTGCGTGATTGGGCCCGCATCGCCCAGGCGGCCGAGGATCTCGGCTTCTGGGGAATTGCCACTATCGAGCACCACTTCCACTCGGAGGGGTACGAGATCGCTCCCGCCCCGGGGGTCATCAACGCCTGGTTGGGAGCCCACACGAAACGTATCAATATTGGAACCAACGGATACCCGCTCGGCACCCATGACGCCATCCGGGTCGCCGAGGAGACGGCGGTCCTCGACCATCTGCTCGAGGGACGGTTCTGGGCCGGGTTCAGCCGTGGCTACCAGTCTCGTTGGACCGACGTGATGGGCCAAAAGCACGGC
>CALBET010000378.1 GCA_937888665.1 uncultured Acidobacteriota bacterium | reverse complement strand
TGTCGGTCGGGTTCGCCGGCGCGATCGGAATCATCTTCGGCTTCTACCCCGCGTGGAAGGGCGCCCAGCTCGACCCGATCGAATCGCTTCGCTTCGAGTAGCCGGTTCCGACGGCGACGCGGACATCGGGTCGCCATTCGGAGCGAGAAGACAGATGCAACGCACAGTGATACTCGCGGCAATCCTCGCGCTGATCGGCGCACCGGCCGCGTTCGTGTCGGCCCAGGGCACCGATTTTTCTGGCACCTGGCAGCTTGACCGCGACGCCAGCGACATCCCGGAGGGCCGGGGCGGAGGCGGCGGGGGCGGGGGCGGCAGAGGCCGCGGCGGATTCGGTGCCATGACGGCCGAGACCTTGATGATCAGCCAGTCAGAGGCGAGCGTCACCATCGAGCAAAGCCAGGGGAACCGCAGTCAGAGGGTGGAGTACGCCCTCGACGGGACTGAAACCACCATCGAGCAGGGCCGTGGCACGCTCACGGTCACCGCCAGCTGGGACGGCGGCACACTCGTCACCTCCGGGACCCAGGAGATGGAGACCCCACGCGGAAACGTCTCCCTGGAGTTGACTGAACTCCGGACGCTGAGCGCGGACGGTCAGACCCTGGTCATCGAGTCCACACGCGGCACGCCGAGGGGTGAGAGGACGATGACGTTGGTGTATCGGAGGACGCTGTGACGCTGCGGAGACTCTTCGGACAGTTCCAGGACCAGGTCCACGGCATCCTGCGAATCGTCGCCGGCTACGCCTTCATGCTCCACGGCGCCCAGAAGCTCCTGGGCATCCTCGGCGCGGACGGACCGGTCGAGTACGTCTCCCGCATGGGCCTGGCCGGACTTATCGAGCTGGGCGCTGGCGCGCTGATCATGGTCGGACTCTTCACCGGTCTCGCTGCCTTCATCGCCAGTGGCGAGATGGCCGTGGCCTATCTCATGGCCCACGTCGGCGCGGCTGGCGGACTGCTGACACCGATTACGAACCGGGGCGAACCGGCCGTGCTGTACTGTTTCATCTTTCTGTTCATCGCCACGGCGGGGAGCGGCGCGTTCAGTCTGGACCGCGTGCTGTCCCGCGGGAAAGCCAGCTGACGGCCTCCCGCTCCGCGGAGGTGCTCAATCGAGTTGCTTGCGAAAACGCACCACGCTCAGACTCAGGATGACCACGCAGCAGATCGACAGCCCTGTCACGGCCGGCCCCAGGTCAGTCAAGCCAGCTCCGCGGAGCACGATGCCGCGGAGAATCTCGATGAAGTAGGTCGTCGGGATCGCGAACGTGACCAGGAAAATCGGTGTCGGCATCTCGGACCGGGGAAACATGAAGCCCGACAGGAGGATCGAAGGCAGCATAATCAGGAACGCGAACTGCATCGCCTCCAGCTGGGTTCTGGCCAGGGTCGAGACGAGAAGCCCCATGCCCAGCGACGTGACCACGAAGAGCGACGACAGCGCCAGCAACAGCGCCAGGCTCCCCTGAATGGGCACGCCGAAGACGAACACCATCACGCACAGGATAATGAGTGTCTCGGCGATGCCCACGACGGCGTAGGGCACGAGCTTGCCCAGGACGATTCCGGCACGGCCGACCGGCGTGACGAACAGTTGTTCGAGCGTGCCCAGTTCGCGCTCCCGCACGACGGCGAACGACGTCAGGAAGAGCGTCACGAGCTGCAGAATGATGCCGACGAGTCCAGGGACGAAGAAACGGGAACTCTCCAAGTCGGGGTTATAGAGCAGACGGGAACGAATCGCGATTGGGAGCGCTACGCTCCCCGCCGCGTCGCGCGCGGGTGCCCGCGGCTGGCTCTCCAGCACACCGCTCGCCAGCCGCCGTGATACGGCGATACCCAGCAATTGCGCGGTGTTCTGCGCAGTCATCGCAACATTCGAGTCGCTCCCATCGACGAGCACCTGGACGCTCGCCTGCTCGCCGGCGACCAACCGCTCCGAGTAGTCCGCCGGCACCCGGACGCCAACCTTGGCTCGGCCTGACCGCAGAGCGCGCCTGAAAGCCGCGTCGTCGGTGACACGCCCGACGATCTCGAACGTGCCGGTCGCCACGAACGCGTCCACGAGTTCGCGGCTCTGCTGTCTGCCGTCGAGGTCGAAGACCACCGTGGGGATATTCTCGATCTCGGTCCGGATCGCGTAGCCGAAGATGACGGTTTGCAGGACCGGGATCACGAACATGAAGATGAGCGTGGCGGGCTGGCGGCGGATATGGGAGAACTCTTTGAGCAGCATCGCCCCCAACCCGTGCAGGGCCGGCCCCGCCCGGGCCGCCGGGACGGGCGCCACCTCCGCCACCGTGTACGGGGGCGGTATCCGGGGCGCGATGCTCCCCGCCTCCGCGGCCCGGGACAGCGTGACGAAGACGTCCTCCAGGTTCGGGTCGACGGCGGCCAGGTGTCCTCCGGCCCCCTCGGCCAGCAAGGCCTGGTCAGACAGATCGTCGTCGACCAGCAGGTGGACCCGCTCACCGAACAGCGTGGCGTCCCGCACCCCGGGCAGGCTGCGCAGCCCGGACAGGCGCCTCGCGGCATGGTCGACCGTCAGCTCCAGCCGCCGGGTCCCCGGTGGGGTGACCTCCGGCAACGCCTTCAGTTCGTCGGGGCGGCCCACGACGAGCAGCCTCGACATGTAGATGTAGCCGACATGGGTGCATCGTTCGGCCTCATCCATGTAGTGGGTGGTCACGAACAGCGTCACCCCGCGACCTGAGAGTTCGAAGAGCAGGTCCCACAGATCGCGACGCGCCACCGGGTCGATGCCGGCGGTGGGCTCGTCGAGAAACAACAGCTCAGGCTCATGGATCAGCGCGCAGGCCAGCGCCAGCCGCTGTTTCCATCCGCCCGAGAGCGTCCCGGCCAGCTGCCCCATCCGGTCGGTGACCCCGGCGAGTGTCGCGACGTCGTGCTTGCGCTGGTCCAGCTGCTGAGGGTCGAGTCCGTAGATCCGACCGGAGAAGTCAAGGTTCTCCTCCACCGACAAGTCGGCGTACAGGCTGAAGTGCTGCGACATGTAGCCGATGCGACGTTTGATCGCCTCCGACGCCGTTTCGGCGTCGTGTTCGAGCACCGTCGCCGCCCCCGCGGAGGGGACCAACACGCCGCACAGCATCCGAATGATGGTGGACTTGCCGCTGCCATTCGGACCGAGGAGTCCGAAAATGGCGCCACGTGCAACCTGGAAGGTCACGGCATCGACCACGGTCTGCTCGCCGAAGCGCCGGGTGAGACCGCGGGCGTCGATCGCCGGAACACTCACCTCGATGCTCCGCCGGTGTCGTCCAGCAGGACGTCCGCCGACATACCCGGTCGGAGACGATCAAGGCCGTCCAGTAGATCGACCTTGATGCGAAAGACCTGTTTCGACCGCTCCTCGGGAGTCTGTACGTTGCCAGGCGTGAATTCGGCTTCGCGGGCGATGAAACTGACGCGGCCCCGGAACGTCTCACCGGGAAACGGATCGACCCGCAAGCCGACCTCCTGCCCGACAGCGACCGTCAGGCGGCTCTCCGGCACGTAGGCACGCACCCAGAGCCGCGACGGGTCGAGCAGCGACAGCGCCGGCGCGTTCGCCCCCACGAGATCGCCGGGCTGCAGCGTGATCGCCTCCACGATACCGGCAACCGGCGCCCGGATAGCAAGTTCGTCGAGACTCCGGTCGACGCCGGCGAGTGTCGCCTCCGCCGCCGCGACCGCGGCGCGTGCTTTCTCGACCTCTTCCTCGCGATACCCCCGCTCTACCAGATCCAGCGCCGCGTCCGCCTCGACCACTTCCGCCCGTGTGGCGGCGATCTCCTCGGTACGGGTGCCCTCCTTCAGCAGCGCGAACTCCTCATTTCGCACCGCCAGCGTCGCATCCGCTACCCGCATCGAGGTCACGGCGCGGTCGAGCCGTTCGGCGCTCTCCACCCCCTCGTCGTGCAGGGCGCGCGCCCGCGACTCCTCGGCGGCGGCGAACTCCAGTTCTGCCCGGGCGAGTTCGACCAGCCGTCTCCCGGTGGTCAGCTCCTGCGTCCGCGGACCGTTGACCAGTCCTTCGAGTTGCGCCACCACCCGATCGCGGCGCGCGCGAGCCTGGGCTCGCTCCTCGATGCGTGGCCCCGCCTCGAGACGCGCCAGATCGGCGCGCGCCCCCGCCAGCCCCGCCGCCGCGCCAGCACGCCGCTCGTGCAGGTCGAACGGCCCCAGTTCCAGCAACACCACCCCCGCCTCGACCCGCGCCCCCTCCTCGACGTACACCGCCGTGACTCGGCCACCCAGCCTCGAACCGACCCGGATTTCGTCAGCCTCGACGACCCCAGAGACGACGAATTCGTCAGGCTGGCGTTGACTCCACCACAACGCGGTCACGAGCAACACCGCCAGTGTGAGAGCCGCGCCGATTCGCAATACCTTAGACACCCTGTCGTGAGTGCATCACAAAAGCGGTGGGCTGACCAGTCCGTCGGCTTGTCTCAACCGTTCGAGCAGTGTCCGGATCGAAAGTCCGGTCACGGGATCGACCATGGTCGGGGCAATTTCGGCCAGCGGCTCGAGCACGAACAGCCGTGAGCGGAAGCGGGGATGCGGCAACCGCAAGCTCTCCGACTCGACGGTCACTGTTCCAACCAGCAGCAGGTCGAGATCGAGCGTTCGTGGGGCGCCCGGGTAGCTGCGCACCCGACCGCGGCGGCGCTCGATATCGAGCAGTCTGGCAAGGAGACGAGGTGGCGGGTCACTGGTCAGTCCGACCAGCGCACCATTCAGAAACAGTGGCTGTGGCGCATTGTGCTCCGGGGGGGTCTCCACGAACGTCGAGACCACGACATCCGAGAGCAGGAGTCTGAGCTCGTCGGTCGCAAATGCCAGGTGCGATGCACGATCGCCCAGGTTGCTGCCCAGCCCCACCGCCACGCGTCGGATGGGGCGTTCCACCCCGCTCTCGCCGTTCGCCCCGCCTTGGGTCGGAGGAGCCATCGGCGAGCGGGTCACTTCGCGCTCTGTTTTTCCTTACAGGTGATACAGGAGCGGGTCCAGGGAATCGCATTCAGGCGCGCCGCAGCCACCGGCTCACCGCAGTCCCGGCACACCCCGTAGGTCCCCAGCTCCATCCGCAACAGCGCCTCTTCGATCGCCTGCAGAATCTTGGCATCCGTCTGTTTCAGCTTCAGCTGAATATGGACCTCATTGTTGCCGTCCGCCTGGTCCGCCAGGTCACCCTGGCGACTGCTCGTTCCCTCCGTCGTCTGCACCGGTTTGACACCGGCGCCAGCCGACAGGATGTCCGCACGCTTTCCCACCAGCGCGTCTTTGTACCGTGCCACGTCCATCGAAACTCCCTCAATCACGGCGAGCGCTGACCGGCGGCCTCGGTCCGCGTTGCCTCTCTGGGTCCCCCACCCCACGGCGTCGCCGTAGGCCGCGAGGGACAAACTACAAATAATAGCAGAAGGGCCCGCATGTTTCACTCGGCCCGAAGTGTGCCGAGCGGCTTCTTCCGCAGCACGTCAAGGCTCGACACCACCCCCACGACCCCGACCACCAGCGTCGTCAAGACCA
>CALBET010000377.1 GCA_937888665.1 uncultured Acidobacteriota bacterium | reverse complement strand
GTTCGGTGGCAACACCGAGCGCATCATCGCCGCCATCCCGATGGATCAGTGGGTCTCGGCCAGCGTCGCGGCTGCCGCAGCCAACAGGATCTCTTCGATAGTCGTCGGGTACGCGCGTGGGACCGCGCTGAGGCGAGCACTCAGGCCGCCCGCAAGAGACCTCTCCACCGCTCCGTGAGGGTCCTCGCCGGCGTAGGACGGGGGGACAGCCGGCCGGGTGTCAGAGCCGATCGTCCAGTCGTCGATCTCATCGTCGAAGCGCCCACCGGCCACTGCGTCCTGCAGCATTGCGGCCCAGGCCCAGGGAGTCAGCGCGGGCGGAGGCAGCGCGTCGTCTGGCGTGTCCCAGGTGTGGGCAAGGTCCGACAGGAAGACTGTCCATGAAGCCATGTCCGAGGCCAGATGATGGATGACGATCAACAGTCGTGCCCTGTCGGATCCGTCGGTAACGAGCCAGGCCCGCACGAGTTCGCCCCGGTCCAGCGAGATGCTTCGCTGCCACCGCGTGGCCTCGTCTTCGAGGACTTGTGGCCGTGCCTCGGGTGGGAGCGCCCGGACATCGAGTTGGCCGAGCACCACGTGGGGTGTGGTCGCCGGCAACGTCTGCACGTAGCCATCGCTCGTCTTCACATAGCGAGTGCGCAGCGCTTCGTGGCAATCCACGACCCGCTGGAGGGCCTGGGTGAGGCGGCCCGGGTCGATGTCGGAGGCAACGCCCAGCAGAAGGGACTGGTTGAAATGAAAGGGCTCCCGAGGACCCTGGCGCAGCCACCAACGCTGAATAGGCAGCAGCGGTAGCGTCACGTCGGTCGGCGTACGCGCGAGTGCTGCGACCTCGACGAGCGTCACCCTCGGGAGCAGCTGCGCGATGGTCGGAAATTGAAACAGGTCGTTGAGAGGCAGTTTCAGGCCGGCATGCCGCGCTTCCGCGATGACGTGGACGCTGAGCACGGAGTCGCCCCCGAGCTCGAAGAAGTTGTCGTTGAGGCCTACGTCAGGGACCTCGAGGACTCGGGACCAGATCGCGGTCAAGATGCCCCCGACGTCGGTGGTCGGGCTCTGTCCGTCGGTCGGCGGGAACTCGACAGGCTCCGGGCTCGGCAGTGCGGTCCGATCCACCTTTCCCGACGCGTGTCTGGGGATGGAGTCAACCGCGATGAATCGACTCGGCACCATCGCATCGGGCAGCCGTTGACGTAGCGCCCGACGCAAGACCGACATCGGCTGCGCCTGGCCGGCGGTGACCAGGTACGCGACCAGTTCCACGCCCCCGCGCGTCGGACGGGGCAGCACGACGGCTTCTGCGATGCCGTCCAGCTCTTCGAGCACCACCGCAATCTCGCCGGGTTCCACCCGATGCCCGCGAATCTTGACCTGATCGTCGTCCCGTCCCAGGAAGTGCAGGATACCGTCGCCGGCATCTCGGGCGAGATCTCCGGTGCGATAGAGCCGTGCACCCGGCTCACTCGCGAATGGGTCGGGCACGAAGCGGTCGGCCGTCAGATCGGGGCGCCCAACATATCCGTTCGCGACGCCCCAGCCGCCGATCTGGAGTTCGCCGACCACCCCGCGCGGCGCGAGCTGTCCGTCGTGGGTCACGATGTAGGCACGGGTGTTATCGATCGGGCGACCGATCGGCACTGTTTCGTGTTCGAGCAGCGCGTCCACGCGATGGACGGTCGACCCCACCGTGGTCTCGGTCGGACCGTACTCGTTGTAGATCGCCTGCGGAACATCGTGGCGTAGCCACATTGACGCCAACGACGTACGAAAGACCTCGCCCCCGACCACGAGGCAATTCGGCGGCTCATGGGTGTTATCCGACATGCCGTAGCTCAAGGCGGTCAGATGCATGGGCGTCAGCTTGACGACTCCCAGCCCGCCCTTCAAACGGAGGGCTTCCGCGAGCGGATCCGTGCCGAGCCCCTCTTCGAGCAAGAGCACCGGGGCGCCCGCAACGAGCGGCGCCCACAGCGCCGTCACGCACAGGTCGGTATCGATCGCGCCGTGCAGCGGGACGGCGCGCTGCGGACGATAGTCATAGGTGTCACACGCCCAACAGACGTAGTTGGCAACCCCACGGTGCGGCACGAGCACACCCTTGGGTTCGCCCGTCGAGCCTGACGTGAAGATGACATAGGCGGGGCTGTCGGCGGACACGTCGACGGCGACGAATGGCGGCCCCCCGTCCGCGGGAGACACAACAGTCGCGACATCCGCCTCAATGGCGGCCCGGGACGTCGAATTGGCGATAGCGATACGAACATTGGCCCGCTGCAGCATCAATCGTCGGCGTTGCGCAGGACCTTCCGGATCGAGCGGCAGGTACGCCGCGCCGGTCATCAAGACCGCGAGCAGCGATGGAATCAACTCGGGACCTCGGCCGAGCGCCACGGCGACGACGGCGCCTGGCGCCGCCCCCCCCCCCGCCAACGCGCCGGCGAGGTGGCGCGCCGCCTCGACGAGTCCGCGGTAGGTATGCCCGGGGATCACCTGCCCATCCACCATCGACTGAATCGCCACGGCGTTGGGGGTCTGCTCGGCGCGGGCGAGGACGAGCTCGTGCAGTGTCGTCAGTGACCGATCGCAGTCCGGTCCCTTCGCGGCCCGCAGGAGAGCGGCCCGCTGTTCCGCAGGCAGCCCTTCGGCGGCGCCGACCGGTCGATGGGGGGCGTGCAGCAGCTGCCCGAGGGTGGTTTCAAAACGCGCCCAGAACGCTTGCATGCTGCCGCGGTCCCACATTGCGGCGCGATAGCGGAGAGTTCCAGCAAGGCCGCCGTCGGCGTGATGGAGGTCTATCTCCATGTCGTGTTCGCCGCTGCCGATCGGTCCGTGAATCGCGTCCAGCCGGAGGACCAGATCGAAGAAAGGGTGCCGCGAGACCGAGGTCTTCCAGTCGAGTTCGGCGAGCAGGGCCTGGGGATCGACGTTCTGGTTCGCGTAGGCTGCGAGCAGGGTCTCGCGTACCCGCTCGAGCAGCGCGTGGAACGGCTCGCTGCCCCGGACGGAGTCGATGGTCGGCAGCGTGCGAGCCTGCGTCTCGCCGGTACCCCGTCGCAACGGACTGCCAACCGCGATCCGGGTCGCAGCGCTATGTCGACGCAGACTGACCTTGAGCGCGGCGTTGAGAATGGTGTACTGCAGGAAGCGTCCACCACCTGAGACCCGATCGAGCCGGTCGAAGACATCGCCGGTCACGCGAATCGGCTGCTCGGCGCGCTCGTTCCCGAGGCGCTCGGGACGGATTCGGTCCGCCGGCACGCCGGCGTCATCAATGCCACACCGAAGCAGCTGTCGCCAGTGCTCCCGCGCGTCAGAAGGCAAAACGCTCGGACTCGTCATCTCCCTGGGACCCAACGATGGAGGACGGCGCGCTCGACTTGAGCAGCGTCGCGAAGAGCTGCCCAAGCGTGGCGCCGGGGGTTTCGACCGCCGTTCGTAAGAACGATGAGTAGAACTCGGCCAGTAGGGTCGCCGCGTGCGCCGACAACCGGTCGCTGTCGTACTCGAAGAAGCCTCGTACCACATCTCCGCTCCGGGTGAGATCCACACTCAGCTCGTACTTGCTAGTCCCATTTTCGACCTGCTCCACCCGCGTGACCACCGCGGGTAGCCACTGCGGGGTGGTCTTGAAAACGAAGACCGCCTGAATGGGAGCAGCACCCGGAGGAAGGGCGTGACGCGTGACGTGTTCGTAAGGCACTTCACAGTGGTCGAACGCGTCGATGGTGGCGTTGCGGACCTTCTTGACGACGTCGACGAATCGATCCTCCGTGCCAAGATCGGCCCGCACCGCGAGCAGGTTGACGAAGCACCCCAACACGTTCTGCAGTGACGCCAGGTCCCGGTTCGAGCGCGCGGCGCCGATGGTCATCGACGGCAGGTGGCGGGTGCCAAACAGGGTGGCAAACAGACCGGCGAACAGGGCCATGAACATCGTCGCCCCGGTATCACGGCACAACGAGTCGAGTTGTCGCACGACATCGGCGTCGACCACCGCGAGCTGCTGGCGACCGGGAAAACCTCGCAGCGGCGGTGGGGCGAGCGGCTCTTTGAAAATCGGTGGCGGCAGATCGGCGAGTTTCTCCCGCCAGTACGCGAGCTGTTCGTCGAGCTCACCGCGATCCAGTCGGTCCTGTTCCCAGTCGACAAAGTCGGCGAAGCTCAGCTCGAGGGCGGGGAGCGCCGGCGTCTCACCGGCGGCGGACGCCGCGTACAACGCGTCGAGGTCGCGAACGAGCACGCTGGCCGACCATCCATCGATGACCGCGTGGTGCAGATTCATCAGGCAGATGGAATGAGTCGGCGTGTCAAAGAGGGTGGCCCGCATCATCGGCGCCTGGGCCACATCGAAGGGGACGCTGGCCCAGCGCCGCATTTCGTCTGCCAGCGCGCGGTCGACCGTCGCGGCGTCCAACATCGACAGATCCACCACCCCAGGGCGCGGCAAGATCGCCTCCTCGGAAACGCTCTGCCACAGACGGTTGTCGGCCAGGCGGAGCGCGGTCCGCAGCACCGGGTGCCGACGCACCAGCGCCAGGAGCACCTCTTCGAAACGTGTCGGATCGATTCGTATCGACAGGTGGCAGGCGATCGGGAGACTGTAGACGGGGCTGGCGGGAGCCCGCTGCTGCACCCCCCACAGGGCGGTCTGCAGTGACGACGCTCGGCGCAGCCCGTGCGTAGGGCCGGGCGTGGGCGTCCGGCTGAGGGGAGTCCCTAGCACGGCGGCCGCCCCGCGTTGGTTCGCGATCTTTGTGATGCTCGCGCCTCGCAGCAGCTCCACCACGGACGGCGAGCTGCCCAGTTGGGCCTCAAGGCGATGTTTGAGTTCCACAGCCATTATGGAATCCAGGCCCAGATCGTTGAGCGGCCGGTCCGGATCGATCGTGTCCGGATCCATCCTCGCGATCGATGCCACGATCTCAGATGTCGTTCTCACCAGATGGGCGTGGCGGGCCGGGGCGTCGAGCTTCTCCAGGGCCCGATCGAGATCAGGGCTTGGCGCGGCCGCCGGGGCCTGCACCGGGTCGACGAGCGAGTAGTAGGGTTGCGCCGCCAGCGTCGGCAGCGCCGAGCGCCAGCGCGGCCAGTCGACCGCGATGATTCCGAGCTGCGCGACTCCGGCGGTCACCGCGCGCTCCAGCGCCGCGAAGCCGTCTCGCTCGTCGATCGGAGACAGGCCGGTTTTCGCCATCAGGCTCCCGAGGTCCGAGCGCGCCACGATACCACTGCCGCCCCAGATTCCCCAGTTGATGCAGGTGACCGGCACCCCCAGCGCGTGACGGTGGCGCGCGACGGCATCGACGAAGGCGTTGGCGGCCCCATAGTTACCTTGACCCAGCGTCGCGCCGACCAGAGACGTCGCCGAGGAATAGAGAATGAAGAAATCAAGGTCAGGCAGCGAGTCATGCAGATGCCAGGCCCCACGCATCTTGGGGCGCGTGACCTTCAGCAGCGATGCGCGGGTCGTGTTGACGAGCAGCCGGTCGTCGATGAGCCCTGCAGAGTGCACGACCCCACGAATGACCGGCCAGCCTTCCG
>CALBET010000376.1 GCA_937888665.1 uncultured Acidobacteriota bacterium | reverse complement strand
CCCGGCCCCTCACCAGAGGTCATCTTCTCGACGCCCACGCAGGACGACACCGGCATCGCCACCGATGTGATGGTTCGGATCCAGTTCTCGCGGGACATGGATGGCGCCACGTTCGAGGGAAACGTCGACGTTGTCTACTCCGGGGCCCAGAGCCCAGGAGAGGATGACGCCGTGGAGTTCGCAGTGGAATACCGGCCGCGCAACCGCGTACTCACCGTGACCCTCACCGAGCCGCTCCGCCAGTACGCGACGCTCACGGTCACGCTCGGGGACGGGATTCTCGCCGCAGACGGGGCCGCAGTGGTGCCCTACGCGCTTCGGTTCTCTACCGGGGGTTCGTGACCGGGCCCGCGGCCAGAAGGTCGACCATGGCGGCGCGCGTGGCCTGCATCACCGCGTCCCGTGTTCCCGATTCGGCTGACGCTGGATCGATCGGGGCGCCGATACGCACCGACACGGTCACCGGACGAATGATGGGGCTGCCCCGTCGCATCGCTTGACGCGTGCCGAGAATGGTCATCGGGACAATGGCGGCGTGTCCCCGATCGGCCATCACGAACCCGCCCTTCTTGAACGGCAGCAACTCGCCGGTCCGACTCCGGGTGCCTTCCGGAAAAATGAGAAACGAATTGCCGGCGCGGAGCGCGGCGGCGGCCGTGTCAATCGCCACCCGGCTCTGCTCGCGATTGCGACGCTGTATCGGCACGAAGCCGGCCGTATCGAACACCGTCGACAGCAACGGGATTTTGTGCATCTCCGCTTTGTACAGGATCCGCAGCTGTGGGTGCGCGGCCGCCAGCGCCAGGTACACCACCGGTGGCTCCAGATTGCTCGCGTGATTCACGCAGTAGACCGATGCCCGCCCGCGGTCGACGTGTTCGGCGCCAGCGACCCGATACCGGATGCCGACGGTCCTCAGCCCCAACCGCACGCCCTGCCGGCCCAGCCAGTAGAGCAGCCACACCCGGCCGGTCACTAACGCGATGACGATACCCGGCGGGGCCACGACCAGCACGTAGAGGGACACCAGCAGGTAGGCCGCGACGGAGCGAACGGCGGCAACGGCGGTCATCAGCGGTCCGAGCATGAGGGACCCGGTCGAGTCGTGCGTCAGCGAATACAGGTGGCGCGTATGCGACACGAGCCCGATCCGGGGCTACCGAATCGGGCTCGCTGTGTCGTCAGAGTGCGCCGGCGTGGCGATGCCACGGCCGGCTCAAGATGCCTTGGCCGTGGTCTTCGCCGCGGCCACTTTCGCCCTGGCGATCGCGCGCTCTCGATTCACAAAGCATCGCTCGAGCGCCTTGTCCACCTTCGTGTCTGTCGCCTCGGCTGTGTCCCCAATAACCTCCGAAATTTCGGACACAACCAGGAACTTGGCCCGATCGAGCATCCGCTTCTCACGAAAAGACAGATTCTTCGACTTGGCCAGAAACGTCAGGTTCTTGAGCACGTCCACCACGTCGTAGATCGACCCGGTGCGCATCTTGTCCGAATTGTCCTTGAAGCGGCCTTTCCAGTTTTGGTGATTGTCAATCTTGCCGTTCCCGAGGAGCGTGTAGAGCTTCTTGACCTCGTTGTCGGCGATGGCGCGTCGCAGGCCGACGCCATCAACATTGTCCAGCGGCACCAACACAATCGTGTCGCTGTCCGCCATGCGTAGTGAGTAAAAACCGCAGGTCGTCCCCATGATCGTCCGGTTCTCGATGCGTTCGACAACGCCGAGACCATGATTCGGGTAAATGACCTTGTCTCCAACCTCGAATGTCACACTGCCCCCAGTTGGATCCGAGTTCCGGCGTGCGTTTAGCCTCGCAAGTATAGCCGATCAGGCGCTCGCAATCAACTGCAAACCTATCTGGAAGATAGAGTTAGCTGCTCACAGCCGCCCTCGGGTCGCCACATTCTCAAGGTCCATTGCCGGCTAAATTCATGACATGTCAGCCGGTTGTACCTATTGGCGCCATTATCCAATTATCTGGATGACAATATCGTATGCGCTCGATTGCACAAATGGCCATGCACCAGATAGGTCAAATGAACCCCTCGTCGCTCCGGCCAGCGACAGGGTCGTACCACGCAGCGGGCGCCGCCCCAGTCAGAAATACTGGTAAAGTAGGAGACGCGAAATGGACGGGAGGACCGAACGTCGCGGGTCTCAGATGCGCACCCAGACTACAGCCGCGGCAGCCTTGCTGGCGATGGTGATCTTGTCACCACTCGCGCCGGCGACCGTCACCGCGCGGCAACAACCGGCCAGTCTGGCACCGTATGTGCCGACGCCGCTTGATGTCGTGCATCGCATGCTCGAACTGGCCGGCGTCACCAAAGACGACGTGGTGTACGACCTTGGGTGCGGTGACGGTCGTATCGTCATCGAAGCGGCGCAACGATACGGCTCACGGGGCGTCGGCATCGACTACGACCCGGAACGGATCGCCGAAGCGAACGCGACCGCGCAGCGCCGCGGCCTGCAGGATCTCGTGACGTTTCGGCAGCAGGACGTGATGACGGCAGACGTGTCCGAGGCCACCGTCGTGACGCTCTACCTCCTGTCGTCGTCAAACCTGAAGCTCCGGCCCATCCTCACCAGGCAGCTGCGTCCAGGCTCGCGCATCGTCTCGCACGCGTTCCGGATGGGCGACTGGGAACCGACTGAAACGCAGAGTTTCGAGGACCAACGGGGCAACACGCGCACCATTCATCTTTGGCGCACCGACGGAACCGTGAGACCATGACCCGCCGTCGCCAAGGCTATGGCGGGCAGGCCCCGAGCCGAGGCTATGGCGGGCAGGCCCCGAGCCGA
>CALBET010000375.1 GCA_937888665.1 uncultured Acidobacteriota bacterium | reverse complement strand
GGCCGCATCCTCGCCATGGATCTGTTCACCATCGGCGACGGCGGACCGTATGGGCGCAGCGGCGACCACATGTCGCTGGCCAACATTGCCTCGCTGGCGTATCAGCCGGAAAGCATCCGCGTGCGGGGGCTGGGTGTCTACACGAATACCCCGCCGCGCGCCGCCCAGCGAGCCCCCGGGGGCGAGCAGGCCGTTACCATGCTGGCGCCGTTACTCGACCGAGCGGCCCGACAACTGGGAATCGACCGCACCGAGATCATCCGTATCAACGCGCCGTCCGGACAGGCGGTGTTCGGCGCCCCCGGGCGTGACGGGCAGCAGGGCAACGCCTCGAGCGCATTCGTTCACGAGGCCCTCGACAAGGGGATGGCGGCGTTCAACTGGTCAGACCGGATACGGCGGAGCGGTCAGCGGAACGGCAGCAAGGCGACCGGCATCGGGGTCGCGCTGAGCACTTTCTCGGCCGGGAGCGCGGGCATGGACGGGCTGCTGGTGATCCGGCCGGACGGACTGTTGCAGGTCCAGACGGGGGTCGGAAACCTGGGGACGGAATCGTTCTCCGACTGTTCTCGCGCGGCGGCCGAAGCGCTCGACATGCCGTGGGAGAAGGTGGAACTGGTCTGGGGCGCCACCAACCGCAACCTGCCGTGGAGCGCGATGTCGGTCGGCAGCCAGACGACTCACGCACACACCCGCGCCAACTGGGCCGCCGGGCTCGATGCCAAACGCAAGCTGCAGGAACTGGCGGCGCTCGACCTGGGCGGGGCGCCCGACGACTACGACGTGGCCGGCGAGCGGGTGTTCAAACGGGGCGCTCGCTCACAGGGATTGAGCTTTGCGCAGGCCGCCGAGCGCGCGATCGCTCGCGGTGGTCGGTTCGACGGCCATGAACTGCCGGAGGACATCAACGGCATGACGACCACCTCCGCCACCGCGCTGGCCGGCCGTGGGCTGATGGGCGTAGCCAAAGACAACTTCGCGACGGGTGGCCGCGTGATGTCGTTCGTCGTCGGGTTTGCGGAGGTCGAAGTGGACGTCGAGACCGGCGCGATCCAGATGGTCGACTACGTCGGCAGCGCTGACTGCGGCACGCTCGTGCATCCCCGGTTGCTGGGAAGCCAGATTCATTCCGGCGGTATTCAAGGGTTTGGCATCGCGTTGAGCCAGAAGTGGGTCTTCGACCGTCGGTGGGGTCTGTCGGTGGCGAAGCGGTTCTACAACAACCGCCCCCCCGGCATTCTCGATGTGCCCCACGAGCGTCCGATGGGATGGGCCGCGGCCGAACAACCGGACCCGTTCAACCCGCTCGGCGCCAAAGGCATCGGCGAGCCGGCGATCGGGGCCGGCGCGGCGTCCGTGCTGTGCGCGATTGCCGATGCGCTCGGTGGCGAAGGGTTCTTCTACCGCTCACCGGTCAGCGCCGACATGGTGCTGGCCAAGCTGGAGCAAATTGCCCCACCGCACGATCGACTGATGAGTCACGTGTAGCCGCCCGTGGTGAAAGTCGCGCGGCGCGGTCAGGTGCTTCGAGCGCGGCTTCGCGGTCGTGTGCGCGCGTGTGTGTTTTTGTCCACCCTCAGCTTCCACGCCTGCTGGAGCGCGCCGACGAGCGTGGCTTCATCAGCCGCCGCCAGCCGGATGTGGGTCATGCCCATCCGTCCCCAGCCGCCCGCGATCGGGGTGAAGATGTCGGGCGCCTCTTCCACGCACAGCGCCTGCACCTCGGGGGTCAAGACCAGGTTGCCGTAGCCGTGCGCCTGGGACGCCAACGTCGCGAATATCCGCCCTCCCACCCGGAAGTCGGCCGCGCCCATGTGTGAGCGTTCTTCGGCCCCGTCACACGTGAGCGCGATTCGGCGAAAGTCGTCGGCGGTGGTCATCGCGGCGTCCCCGTCGGTTGTGTCCCTCGCTAGCCCTCGAGTTCGTCGACGATGACCTGGATGTTGCGTTTCACCCCAGCCGCGTTGGGGGGATCGTAGCCGACATATTTCGCCGGCTGGGTCCATCCGCTCGCAATCTGATCGACGGTCTTGCCCGCGGCCCGACCCGCCCGCACCATCGCCAGGAAGTCACGGTTGAACGCAGCCCATTCGTCCAGCTCGGCCCAGGTCGCCTGGGTGCCGTGCCCGGTGATGATGGTGTCCACGTTCTGGATGGTGTCGTGTGCCCGCTGCACCGTGTCGGGAATGGCCACCCCGCTCCCGCCGTTGGCGGCATCAAGAAACGGCACGCGTTTACCCAGGAAGGCGTCGCCGGCATGGAGCGTCCGCAGAGACGGGAAGACCACCCAGGCGTCACCGCCGGTGTGTGCGCGCCCGAAGTAGTACAGATCGACCTGGTCGGGGCCGCTGCCGAGCGACATCCGGTCGGTGAACGTCCGGGTCGGCAGACCATGGCCGTTCGTGTTCGCGAACACATTCACCGGCGGCTCGGTCCGACCGGTGTAGGGCCTCATCGCCTCCATATTGGCCTTGGTGGTTTCATGGGCCACGAACTCCACCGTGGTGGCAAACGCGACGTTGCCGCTGACATGGTCGCCGTGGCTGTGGGTGTTGATCAGGGTGGTGACCGGGTTACTCGTCAGCGCGCTGATCTGCGTCAGAATCGGCTGACCCCAGCCCGGATTCTTCGTGTCAACGACCACGACCCCATCCGTCGTCACGAAGATGGCGGTGTTGCCACCGCCCCCCTCGCCCCGCAGCACAAACAGGTTGTCCTCAAGCTGTTCGACGTCAATCACCTTGGTCGTGTCTTGAGCCACCACGACGGCGAGCGAGAGCATCACGACAATGGCGAGTACGACGCTGCGCTTCATGGTGGCCTCCCAGTGGTTCGTGACCGAGCGGACATGTCCCTGGCCTGCTCCCTGGCGAGACGGGGACACGAACGACGCGGCACATGTAGAGCCCGATCCTACTGCCGGCCGACCGCGGGGGCAATGCCGGAGGGTGATCGCACTAGAATGGCCCGAGAGGTACATACCGTATGAGCAGCAGAGTTCGCCGATTCTGGTTCGGTCCGTCTCGGAGGTGCGCATGAGGGTCAGCCGTTCCCTTGGTGTGGCGGCGCCCATGCTGCTCTGTCTGCTCGGGCTCAGCCACGCGCAGGAGCCACCGCCTCTCGGCGTACCGGTGCCGCCGCTGGGCGCCGGACCATGGGTGCTCGATACCGCCGAGCAGCACAAGATCCGCGTCAGCGTCGTGACCGCCGGGCTCTCGCATCCATGGGCCATCACGTTTCTTCCCGACGGCGACATGCTGGTCACCGAGCGGCCCGGGCGACTCCGCATCATTCGCGGGGGCGTGCTTGACCCGCACGCGATCTCCGGCGTGCCGGAGGTCAGGACCGACGGCAATGGGGGACTCATGGACGTGGCCCTCCATCCCCAGTTCGCCGACAATGGCTTGGTCTACCTCACGTACACCAAGCCGGTCGGCAGCGGCATGGGCGCACCGGCGCTCGCACGGGGCCGGCTCGACGGCGGCGCGCTGGTGGACGTGCGCGACCTGCTGGTCACCGAGGCGTACGAGGGCAACTCGGGTCTCAACGGCCGCGTCGTCTTCGGGCGCGAGGGCAAGGTCTACATGTCCACGGGCGGCAGAGTTGGGGAGGCTGCGCAAGATCCGATGAGCCTGCGCGGCAAGATTTTGCGCCTCAACGATGATGGGTCCATCCCGCCCGACAACCCGTTCGCCGGTCGCGCGAGCCACCGGCCGGAGATCTATACCTTGGGGCATCGCAATACGCTGGGCCTCATCCTCCATCCCGAGTCCGGGGAGATCTGGAACCATGAAAATGGGCCCAACGGCGGGGACGAGATCAACATCATCAAACCCGGCCGCAACTACGGTTGGCCGCTCGTGAGCTTCGGGCGCAACTATCCTGGCGCGCGCGTGTCCGAACATCCCACGCGCGACGGCATCGAATCGCCGCTTGTGGTGTGGCTACCCGCCATTGCGGTGGCCGGGATGGCCATCTATACCGGCGACCAGTTTCCCGCGTGGCGAGGCAACGTCTTCGTCGGTTCGCTCCGCGAGGGCGGCATTCCTGGCACGGGCCACCTGCAGCGCGTCGTGTTCAACGCCAACACCGAGGAATTGCGGCGCGAGTCGCTGTTAACGACACTCCGGCAACGCATCCGAGACGTGCGCGAAGGACCGGACGGGTTCCTCTATGTGCTCACGGACGAGGATGACGGGGCACTCCTGCGTCTCGAGCCCGCTCCGTGAGTCAGCAACGTCCTCGTCGGTGCTCGCAGGGGCGGCACGCGCAATGTGCGACGCGGATTGAGACGCGGTCACCAAGTCGAACCCGAGCGCCGGCCGTGCATCATGCGCCTGCGGCCCCTATTCGAAGTCGGGAGGGTTGAACACGCGGGGCAGGCTCGGGTCGGCGTGGCTGTCAGCGACCGCACGCACACGCGTCACGAGACGACCGCGCATCTCGCGAAGCGCCTCCACTTCCAGCGAGAACCGGCTCAGGCGCAGGTTCGTCAGCGTGGCCAGCGTCATGTTGGCCTGGAGTTCGGCGAGCTTGATGGATGCCAGAAAGCTCAGCGGGAGGAGCGTCCCGACTGCCACACCCCACCACCACCCGACACTGAGCCCGACAAAGATGCCGGCGGCGGCATAGGCGAGCGGCAGCAGCAGCACCGAGGTGATCACCTTGAGCGTGGCCACGTCGTCTCGGTCGTCGCTCAAACGCTCACCCGCGGTCATCGCAACCCATGCGACCGGGAGATGCAGCACCGCCCCGGGAATCGCGAGCGGCAGCAGGGCGATCACCGCCGCGCTCCGCCATAGCACGCCTTTCCACGCGTCGACCACACCGAGGGGCTGACGCAGATGGTGGTCTTTGAGACCGGTCAAGTCGAGCCGCGCCTGGTAATTCCGGACGTCCTCTCGAAGCTGCTGTACCGTCGGCTCGGCGGCGGCCGCGAGATACCGTTCGACGAATCGGCGGCTGAGCTCGACATAAGTGGCCGGCGAGAGTCGCACCGATGTCGGCTTGTACAACCGCCTGGCCGCATGGATGAAGCGGAGCGTCTCCCAGTCCGGTGCGTTCAACGTGACCTTTTCGAGCGCGTCCGCGATGCGCGCGGTGAGCCGACGGACCGTCTCGCCTTCGGACGCGGCATACGCCGCCAGCCACTCCTCCTCGATCACGATCGGCTCGCTGAAGTGCAGCAGCGCCTGGCTTCGAAAGCGATGGCGATGCATATAGGTGAGGCCGCACGGCACGAGCGTCACACGCACCTTGCGCCGGGCGCCGACCGCCAGGGCAATACGGGCCGTCCCGGTCTTCAATCGGGTCAACTGACTCCCGGTGTGACTGACGCCCTCGGGAAAGATTCCCATCGAGCTCCCCGCCTCGAGCACCTCGAACAGCCGCACGAAGGCGTCGTCGTTGTTGGCCGCCGCGCCGGACTCCTCCCGTGGATACACCGGCACCGCCCCGAACGCGTTGAGAAACGTCGCCATCAGTGGATAACGCCAGAGCTTGGCGTTGCCCATGAAGTGAATCGGCCGGCGACCGCACATCGTGGCCACGACAAAGCCGTCCAGGAGCGCGTTCGGATGGTTGCCCGCGAAGATCACCGGGCCGTCGGCGGGCACGTGCTCGAGTCCCACCACCTCCACGTTGCGAAAGAACGTGGTCACCACCAGATGGATGAACCACGCGAGCACCCGATAGGTCGGCCCGACCGTGCGCATGATTACCGACACTATCACTGACCCCCGTCTGGGGGTCGAGATCGGCCACGACGGACAGGAACCACTGGACCCTGTTACGATCGTTGCCATGGCGTGTGGCCTCGGTGCGGTGGCGCTGCTCGTCTCTACCGTTCCGGCGCGGATGGCCGCACGTGTCGACACGGAAGGCGTGGCGGATGGTATCGGTGTTGCGCCGATAGAGGGCAAGGGGTAAATAGTTCGAGGATGCGTACCGCGTTCATGCCGACGTCTGGCCGCTCAACCCGACCGGCACGCTAGTGGCGATGCTTCAGATTGAATCGTTGGTTGCGATCGAGCGGCTGGATGACATCCAGGACGTGCCAGGCATCGGCGTCATCTTCCTTGGCCCCACCGATCTCGCGACGTCGATAGGCGCAGACGGTCCTGACGCGCCTCAGGTCGAGGCACTGGTCCAGAACGTGCTTGCGACGTGCCTCGCGCGCAACGTCCCGTGCGGGTATCCGATCGTGGCACGGACTCCCGAAGACGCCGAACGTGAGACCGCGCGGCGCGTGCGCGAAGGCTTCGCGGTGCTGGCCGTCATGACGACGGCCAGATAGGCCCACGACGCGAATGCATACTCGACTGCGCATGAGACGGACCGCACGGGAGCGGGGGAGGAGCCTCCATGAGAGAGCCTGACATCCCACGCCGAGGGCTGGTACGGCGGGCCAGAGGATGCCTGGTGGTGTTGGCGGTGAGCCTGGCGACGGTGGCCGTCGTCGGCGTCGTCCTTTATGAACTTCGGGCACCGATACTCAGCTGGGTCGGGGGGCTGCTTTACCATGCTGACCCGCTCGTACCGGCTGACGCCATTATGGTGTTGGCTGGCGATTCCATGGACCGCGATCTCGAGGCAGCCGACCTGTTCGCGCAGGGCTACGGACCAACGATCCTGTTGACCCGCACGCCGGAGAGCCCCGTCTTTCCGACGTTGCGGTCACGAGGTTTGGATGTGATCTCGAATATCGAGATCCGGCTGAATTATCTGGAAGCGCTGGGGGTCCCCCGCGCGGACGTTACCGTGCTGCAGCGGACCGTCGAGACGACCCAGGAAGAGGCGTCGCTGGTGGCGGAATGGGCGGAATCGCGCCAGATCGAACGGATCATCGTGGTCACCAGCGCGTTTCACACGGCGCGCACACGTTGCGCGTTTGATCAGATGTTCCGTGACATGAGCACTGAGATTCTGGTCCACCCAAGCGGCGAATCGACCTTCGACCCGGACACCTGGTGGCACACCCGGTCCGAATTCCGGAACAGCCTGTTCGAGCTAGAAAAATACGCCTATTACCGACTCACGTACCTGCTGGGTCGGTCCCCGTGACGGGCGCCAGGCGATGTCGAGCCACCGCGAGGGCCGCGTCGGCTCTGGCGGGGTCGACCCGACCGTGAAACCGCGCGCCCTCCTCGATGCTCAGCAGGGGCGCCGCCAGCCGACCGGTCACGATGGCGCTCGCACGCAGTTCAATCAGCGCGCTCGCGGTGAGGCTGCCGTCGACCCGGCCCAGAACCGTGATGGTCCTCGCGCACACCTCTCCGCGAACCTGTCCCGAGCCGCTGATCGCCACGCCCTGATCGGGAAGAACAATCGTGCCCTCGACCTCGCCCTCGATGATGAGGTGCTCTGCCGCCGTGATATGCCCCTTGACGACCAGGCTCGGTCCAACCGCGGTGACCTTGGCGGACGACAGCGGCACCCTCTCCTGACGCGGGGCGGGTGATGTCACGGTGAGCGTGGGATACCGATCTGCAGCGGCCATAGATGCTGAAAAACGAGGCGGTTCCGACCCTGTTTTCGGGTCTTCGTGTCCATTCTACTCGAAGAACCATGGCCTCTCCGGCGATGGCTCTGTCAGCCTCGCCTGGGCCTCAGCGCGTTGGGCGGCATCGTCGGGTCGTCCCACGAGTGCTTGAGCCACTGGTAGACCAGCAGGGCCACCCAGGAGCTGTTGGCCCCGAAAGGCGCCACTTTCATGAAGGCGTCGAACGCCTCCTCGGGCGACCATGTTGGCAGGCGGTCGCACCAGAGCCGCATGAGGGCGGGGACCTTCGACGCCGGCGCTCGCGGGATGTCGTACTCCCGCCACCGCATGCCGCTCGTCCCGCCAACCAGGCATCCCAGGACGAGCAGCGTGCAGGGGTCCGGTCGCTCGATCGACCACCCGATCATGTTGAGAAACCGGATTCCCTGCCGAAGACCGCGAACCACACCCGCGTTGTGGGCCATCCGCGGATCGAGCCCGTCTCGGCGCAGGGCAGTGGCGATGAAGGTGTCGATATCCATAGGCGAACAAAAAGCGAATCATTGATCGCCCGGTGCCCCTGACGCAAGGGCTCAACCCGGCGGGTAGTGGGTCAGTTTGAAAAGCGAGAGACGATGCTCGCGATGGCCGCGAATACCAGGATGCCGGCGAACACGACGACGTAAGCGACGGCATCGAGCTGAGCCCAGTTGCGCGTCCGTAGAATCTTGAGCAATCGAGATAACATGCTTTCCCTCCTTTTACTCCAGTAGGCCAACAATGTCCGGGATTTCCCACAGCTTCTCGGTCACGCCCGCCGCCTGCGCCGGACTCGTCCTGAGCGTCTTATGAATCCGGGCGAAGTTGTAGTACATGAAGTAGAGTGCCACAGCCGCCGCGTGATTCTCGACTTTTTTGCTGAAGGCGTTGGTCAATCTCGTGAACCGGCGCATCGACATCCGCATCGTGAGGTTCTGACGCTCGACGTAGGACGTGTTGATGTACTTCGGGTTGGGCTCGCCAGTGACGGTCTTGACGTCGCACCCGAGGCACTTGGCCGGGCTGTACCGCTTCTCAGCCTCGGGGTCGGAGCCGTAGAGCTTCTGCAACGTCGCGTAGTCGATGTCCGCGCCGAACGCATCCTCGACGGCCGCGAGGTAGGGCTTATGTCCGTCCG
>CALBET010000374.1 GCA_937888665.1 uncultured Acidobacteriota bacterium | reverse complement strand
GCCGTCGTCCACGTGCAGCGCGCGCAGTGCGGCCTCGAGGTGGGCGCGCGTGGCGCCGTCGCTGCTGCCGGCGTCGCCTGTGCCGCCGCCCGAGTCGGGCTCCAGGCCACGTTGAGACGGTCGAAACGGTGACGCCAGCGGACGTGGTCCTCCTCGGCGACGGTCCAGTCGAGGGCCAGCCACTCGCCCCCACTGGGCACGGCCCCGAGGCTGAACCCGGCGCTCGCGCCGCGCTGCCGCAGGGTCAGCGCATGCTCGTACGCCACTTCGAACGACAGCGGTCCCAGGAGCGGGCTGGACGACAGGCGAAAACGGCTGAAGTCGGTGACGCTGCTGTCGCTGAAGGTGGTTGCGCCGGTGAACAGCGGCACGGTCTGGACATACCCGGTCCACCAATTCGTCTGCGCGGGCGCCGGCGCCGCGACAAGGCTGACGAGGCAGGCGCCGGCGAGCGCCAGCCGTAGTGGCCGACTCGTCACTCGCGTGTCTCGTCCGAGTCGATGTGGCCATCGACCATCTGCACCAACCGGCGTGCGCGCCCCATGACCCGGGCATCATGTGTGGCGAAGACAAACGTCACACCGAGGTCACGGTTCAGTTCGGCCATGATGTCGAGCAGGGCCTCGCTGGAGGTGGAATCGAGGTTCGCGGTCGGCTCATCGGCGAGCACCAGCGCCGGGCGACTCGCCACGGCGCGGACGACCGCAACGCGTTGCTGCTGCCCACCAGAGAGCTTGCCGGGGCGTCGATCTTCGAGCCCTGCCATGCCGGTTCGCGTGAACAGCTCGCCGATACGCGCGGCGCGCTCCTCGGCCGCAATCCCCTGCAGCAGCATCGGGAACTCGGCGTTCTCCATGGCCGTCAGGACCGGCAACAGGTTGTAGGCCTGAAAGATGAACCCGACCTGCTCGAGCCGCAACCGGGCCAGCGCCTGGTTCGACATCTGGCTCACCTCCTGGCCGGCCACCCACACCCGTCCACGCGTCGGGCGTGTGAGTCCGCCGATCAGATTCAGCAGGGTCGTCTTGCCCGAGCCGGACGGGCCAGCCAGCGCGGTGAACTCGCCGCGCTCAACCGTCAGGCTGACATCGCGGACCGCCTGCACCTCCTCGGCCTCCTGCTCAAAGATCTTCCAGACGCCTTCGGTGCGAACAGCCGGTGTGTTGGACTCGGTCATAAGGTGACGCCCCGCGTCAGCGTTCGAACTTCATCGACTCGGCGATGTCGATCTTCGCCGCCCGAAGCGCCGGGTAGATCGATGCGATGGCGCCAATGGCCAGGATAAACGTCACGACCTGGGCGATCCGCACCCCCCGGAACAGCGGCACGATGACGGGGTCGATGACCACGCCAGAAAAGGTCATGTCCTCCCCGACCAAGGAGGACATGTCGAGACCGTCACCAAAAAAATACCAGGTCGCCACCAGGCCGAGGCTGACCCCGATGAAGCCGCTGACCGCCGTCAGCGTGAGGCCTTCGACCAGGACGATGGCGCCCGTCTGTCCAGGTGTCAGACCGAGCGCCTGCAGCACCCCGAATTCGCGGTGACGGTGCAGCACCGACATGAGCACGGTGTTGACGATCCCGAACGCAATGATGACGAAGAGGATGCCAAAGATCAGGTAGTTGCCGAAGTCATCGATGGCGATCGCCGCGGCCAGCGCGGGGTTCGCCTCGCGCCACCCCATGACCCGTAGCTCCCCGCGTTCGATCGGCTCGGCGAGCATGGCTTCCAGGTGCGCCGTCACCGCGCGGACCGCGGAACTGCCCTGCAGCACCACCCCGACATTGGTGACGTCCTGCCCCGACCCCAGCCACTCGCCCGCGGTCTGACGCGGGATATGGATCACCGTCTGATCCACCTCCGGAACACCGTTTCGGAAGATCCCGACCACGCGGAGCAGTTGCGCGGCGATCTCATTCTCTGTGTCCTGCGCCTGCACGACGAGGCGGGAGCCGATCCGCAACTCCAAGCTGGAAGCCAGACCGACACCAACATAAGCGGCTAGCCGGTCGTCAGGCTCGAGATACCTTCCCTCCACGACCTGGTTGTCGAGCGTGCTGAACCGAGCTTCGTCCACCGGATCGACGGCGAGAATCTGCACCGGGCGAGCACCGGCGGCCGAGCTGGCCAGCCCACCGATCCGGAGCCGCGACGACACGGCGACGACGTAGGGCGCCATCTCCGGCATGGCCAAGGCCTGCTCGGTCTGGCGCCGCAGCGCGGTCGTCAGACGGTCCTCGAGCTT
>CALBET010000373.1 GCA_937888665.1 uncultured Acidobacteriota bacterium | reverse complement strand
CAGGCCCTCGTCGGCGGTGATGACGATGTTGGAATCGCAGTCCTGGATGCGGTTGGCCAGGCTGTCTGGCGAGAAGCCGCCGAAGACCACCGAATGCACCGCGCCGATCCGCGCGCAGGCGAGCATGGCGTAGGCCGCCTCGGGGATCATCGGCATGTAGATCGTGATGCGGTCGCCCTTCCGGGCGCCCATCAGCTTCAGGGCGTTGGCCATGCGGCAGACCTCCTCGTAGGCCTCCCGGTAGGTGATGTAGCGGGCCTCTTCCTTGGGATCGTCGGCCTCCCAGATGATCGCGGTCTGGTTGGCCCGGCGCGACAGGTGGCGGTCCAGGCAGTTGGCGGCGACATTGAGCTCGCCGTCCTCGTACCACTTGATCGACACGTCGCCGCGGTAGCTGGTGTTCTTCACCTTGGTGAAGGGCTTGGTCCAGTGGATGCGCTGGCCATGCTCGCGCCAGAAGCCCTCGGGATCGTCCAGGGAACGCTGGTACATCGCGAGGTACTTCTCGTTGTCGACCCAGGCCTTTTCGGCCCAGTCGGCAGGAACGTTGATGACGGCTTCCTCGGTCATGGATCAGTCTCCCTCGTCGAATTGCCTCGACATCGCTGTACCCTTGTCGGCCGAGTCTTGCCAGAAGCACGTCCCGGTGCAAGCGATCCGGCCGCCGAGCCCGGATTCCGAATCGCGTTCTAGAAGCGCGGCTGCAGAATACCGCTCGCGTCGCCCGCGTCATTTGACGTGCAGTGCAGGACGTAGCTCGAGATTCCAGGTTCGGTCGCCGGGAGGCGACCGCAACGCCGAAGGCACTCCTTGAGTTGAACCGAGGGGCCCAGATACTCCCAGATCGTCCGGTAACAGATGATCTGGTGCGCCACCTCGGGCGTGACACCCAGGAGAAGCCCCACAAGGTGCGATGGGCGGTCGTAGTCCGTCGTGAAGAGCACCGTGTGCCAGATGGAGTTTCCCGCTCTCGGCTCGCGTTCGGTCACCACGATGCGGTCGCCGGCGCCATAGACGATGCCGGTAAACCTGAGCCAACGCGGCAATCCTACGTTGTCGCCCGAGAGCCGGTTGACCTGCTTACTGACGAGGGCCCCATCGTCCTCTCTGATCTGAACCAGGTTGCGATAGATGAACTCGGGGTGGCGGCTGGAGCGGAAGTAGCTGAAGTAGAATCCCAGATACTTGTAGGCATCGCGGATGTGGCCGTCGACCCGGGGCTGGAGCGCATCAAGGAACTCGCGGGTGGGATCGCGGTTGGCACCTGGGCGAACCGGTCGCACCTTGATGAGCTGACGGAACTCACCTTGGCCGAGAAACAGTTCGTGGTCGTCAAGCCCGAAGAAGTCGCAAAGCCGGCGGACCGTCTTGAGTGAGGGGCGGGACTCGCCGGTGAGATAGCGGTTGAACTGCTGCCGGTTGATGCCGGACCTTCGGCACACCTCGGATACGGAACGGGCGTAGCTGCAAAGCAGCCTCAGGTTCTGCGGGATGTCCTCGACTGGCATTCCGGGGAGCGCGCCTCTGTCGGTTTAGCCACACGTGCCAGCTTCGCATGTCCCATACGCTCCGTCTCGCTGTCAGCTGACGCGAGTTGACGCTGTTTCGTCCCGATCTCGCGTCAGCCTGCGCGCGAGATCGATGCGGAAACGCGACAGGCTCACATGTTCGTCTGTCTGTCAGCGGCCCGGAGGGGCCCGCTCCGTCGAAGGGGAGGGACGACCATGCACGTGCTGAGGAAACCCAATGTGGACAGGCTGCACAGCCAACTCGTCAACGGCAGGATCGGCCGCCGCGAGTTCATGGCCGCCTCGGCGGCGGCGGGGCTCGTTCCGGCATCGACGGCGCTCAACAGCGGCGCCCGCGCCGCAGACGGCACGATGATCACCCATTTGACGTGGTCGGGCTATGAACTGCCGGACCTGTTCCAGCGCTTCGTCGACAATCACGGCGAACCCAACATCACGCTCTTCGCTTCCGCCGAAGACGGGTTGCAGAAGATTCGTGCGGGCTTCCCGGCCGATCTTTCCCATCCCTGCCCCGACGACGTGCGCCGCTGGTACGACGCCGGTGTCCTGCTGCCCATCGACACCTCGAGGCTCAGCAACTGGCCGGACGTCTTCCCGGAGTTGCGCGACATCGACGGCGGGCGAATCGACGGCGAACAGTACATGGCCGTGATCGACCTCGGGCTCTCGTCCATCCTCTACCGCACCGACCTCTACGACGGGGAAGAGACCTGGGCGATGATGTTCGACGAGGCCTACGAGGGCCGCATCTGCGCCCGCGGCACCTACGTCAACATCACCATGGCGCTGGCCGTGCTTGGCTACGACCTCTTCGAGCCGACCGACGAGCAGATTGCAGAAGCCGGAGCGATGGTGCGCGCCCAGCGGCCTCTGGTCCGTTTCTACTGGGAGAGCCAGACGGACATGGAGCAGGCCATCGCCAACGGCGAGTGTGCCATGGCTTATGCATGGAACTCGTCGCTTCTGAATCTCCTGGAGCAGGACGTCCCCGTCGCCTTCGCGGCGCCGAAGGAAGGCGCATTGGGCTGGGCCTGCGGCATCGTCCGGGTCAACACGGGAGATGGCGACGAGGCCCTGGCCCACGACTTCATCGACGCCTGGCTCGACCCGGAATCCGGTGTTTTCCTGATCGAGACCTACGGCTACGGACACAGCAACAGAAGATCCTACCAGATGGCCGATCCGGCTGTTCTCGAGCTCTTCGGCTACAGCAATGCCGAAAAGCTCATCTCAGAGACGACCTTCCCGACCACGACCGACCCCGCGATCGACCAGAAGATCTACACGCTATGGGAAGAGGTCTACGCCGGCCTCTAGGCCGAGTTGTCAAGGGCATTCGGACCGGCGTACCGATGCGCCGGTAACCGCATCGTTGTCTAAAGGATCTTGTGCCGTGGATACCCAAGCTGTGCGTCATCCCGACCTGTGTGTCGACGAGGATCGGCTGACCCGATGGAACCGTCCCGAAAGCCGCCGATGGGGATTTCGTAACATCCATTG
>CALBET010000372.1 GCA_937888665.1 uncultured Acidobacteriota bacterium | reverse complement strand
GTCCGCCATGACGCAACCCGACGGGCAGATCTACCGCAACCCCTTCGGTCTGGATCCGTGGGTCATCGCGGAGACGTTCGCCGAGGTCGCCAACTGCCGCAAGGCCGGCATCTTGATCAACACATTCATGCTGGCCCAGGATTACGAACTCGTGAGCTTTGTGAAACGCGTCTCACAGATCAGCCACGGGAAGGCGTACTTCACGACGCCGCGCACGCTGGGCAAGTACGTGCTGACGGACTATCTCAACAAGAAGACGAGAACAGTCCACTAAGAAACGCCAGGGCGCGCCATAATGCGCGCCCTGCGGCCGCGGAGTGGGGCACGCAGGGGTCCCCGCGCAGCGGCCGCGTGGGGCTCGGGGCGCAGCCCCGTCTGAAGAAAGCCGAGTGGGGCACTCAGGGGTCCCCGCGGAGCGGTCGCGTGGGGGTTCGGGGCGCAGTTCCGTCTAAATTATGCTTCCCTCGACCATTCCGCTCTTCCCGCTACCGAACGTGGTCTTGTTCCCGTCGGTCTTCCTCCCCCTCCACATCTTCGAATCGCGATACCGCCAGATGCTGTCGGACGCGCTGCATGGCGACCGGATCATCGGGATGGTGTTGATCAAGCCGCGGCAGTCGCGCACGGTCGAGCCGCCCGCGGTCTACCCGGTCGGGTGCGCCGGGCTCATCAGCCACGCCGAAACATTGCCCGACGGCCGATCCAATATCATCTTGCGAGGCATGCAGCGCTTCCGAGTCGACTGGGAAGAACCGGACCGCGAGTATCGGCGGGCGCACATCGAGCCGCTGTCTGACCTCGTGACGGACACCATCCGTCACGAGGTCCGCGCCGCGCGGTCCAAACTCGAGACGCTCCTAGGGGACCGACTCGAAACGACGGAGGGCGAGGCTATCGTGCCGAGGGACATGCACGACGAAGATCTGATCAACACCCTGGCGCAGTACCTCGATCTGGAACCGTTAGAAAAACAGGCGTTGTTGGAGCGGGACGATATCGCGCAACGGTCGCACGCGCTGATCGAGCTGATCGAGATGCGGGCCCTCACCACGCAACCACTGGTCGGTCTTGGGTTGCAGTAGGGCGCAGCCCGTGGTGAACGCCCAGGGCATTCAGGCCGAATGCCCCGCCGCGGACGTCTGTTGCGAATCACGGGCTGCTAGGCGACGAACGATCTCTTTCACGACCATCTCGCCGTGGAAACGCCCGTTCTCGATAAAGATGAGACCGCTGTGGATACCCGACACCACCTGTCCGGCGACAAACAGGTTGGGCACATTGGTCTCGTAGGTATCCGGCTCGTGAGAGGGCACCATCGTCTTGGGATCAACGTCGATGCCGAAACGCTGGAGCATCGTCGTATCCGGGTGATAGCCGGTCAACAGGAACACGGCGTCGGCGGGCAGCGTCCGCTGCCCCCCGGCATCCTCGACCACCACGTTCGTCTCGTGAATCTCCACGACGCGAGTCTCGAACAGGGCGTCGACTGACCCTTCCTTGATGCGGTTCTCAATGTCCGGACGCACCCAGTACTTGATGCCGCTTCCCAACTCGGCATGCCGGTGCACCAGGGTAACGTGACACCCTGACCGGTAGAGTTCCAGCGCCGCTTCCGCTGCAGAGTTCTTCCCCCCGACGATGACGACCCGTTTCCGATAGTACGGATGCGCTTCCGTGTAGTAGTGCGACACGTGCGGCAGGTCTTCACCCGGCACCCCGACCATGTTGGGGCACTCGTAGGCCCCGACCGCCACCACCACCGTCTTCGCCAGCCGCCGACGTGCCCCGGTGTGTGGGTGCCGCGTATCAACCGCCAGCCGCGCGCCGCTGGCCGCGTCCTGCAGGCGGTGAATCGCCTCGACGTCATGTCCGAGATCCACAGTCAAGCCGTAGGCGTCGACGGCGCGCCGGTAGTATCGAAGCGCCTCATCGCGTGTCGGTTTCTGGTACGGCGTGACGAACGGGAGCCCGCCAATCTCCAACAGTTCCGGCGTGGTGAAGAAGCCCATGTTCGTCGGAAAGTGCAGGATCGAATTGACGACCGCCCCACGCTCGATTACCTCGCAATCGAGTCCCGCCTGCGTGGCGGCGATCGCGCTGGCCAGACCGGCGGGACCCGCCCCGACCACAATCACATCCCGGACCGGCTCCACCGCACTCCCCTGACTCATCTGGCTCGGTACTCCACCTGTACATCGCTGATCACCGCAATCGGCCGACCCGGCGAGGTAAATGTCTCGCGACCATCGAGTCGCAGCACCTCCAGTTCGATTCCGACGATGCTGATCTCCGTGACATCGTCCGGCACGGTGACCCGGATAGCCTCGCCGGCCACAGGGGCAACCGCTTTGACCCCACCGGGTCCGGCGCCGCCGCCCACGCGGTCGGCGAGATCGGCCACAGAGCGGAACTCCGCGAGCACCAGTGGACGCGACAGCACCACCTCCGTGGTCGCCACCGCCGTGCTGGCGAGATAGCGCGCGTAGCCACGCCCGCGAGCCACTTCGTCCTCGGAATACGTGTGCCGACCGTGAAGATTGAATGTCACCACCGCCGGGCCGCGGTGGGAGGGGATCACCACGATAATGCCGTCGGCCACTTCCGTGCCGATCAGCACGTCACAGTAGATGTGGCCCGTGTCGACCCCGACGCCCAGCACGGACGGGCAGCGAAATTCCGCCGGTTCAATCCGCTGTGACTGCGCCGACGACACCGTCGCCACCCCGAGCACCAGGCCGGCGGCCGCAACCGCCCGTCCGCGCGCGCGACACCGGCGCGGCAGGTTAGACCAGATCGTCATGGTGTTGGAACTCCGATCCGGCGCGCAACACCCCCGCGCCGCTGCTCCCGGGGCGCAACAGATCCAGAAACTCCATGCGCGTGCGTGCGTCGGTCCGGAAGACCCCGCGCATGGAGCTCGTCATCGCCGTCGAATTCTGCATCTGCACCCCGCGCATGCGCATGCACAGATGCGACGCCTCGACCACCACCGCCACCCCGAGTGGATTCAACTTGTCCGCGATCGTCTCGGCGATCTGGTTCGTGAGTCGCTCCTGCACCTGCAGACGCCGGCTGAAGACCTCGACGAGCCGCGGGAGCTTGCTCAACCCGATGACCTTGTCGCGCGGCAGGTAGGCCACGTGACATCGTCCGAAGAACGGCAGTAGATGGTGCTCACACAGACTGTAGAAGTCGATGTCCTTGACGATGACCATCTCGCTATAGTCGACGCTGAACAACGCGTTGTTGATGACGGCGTCTATGTCCTGCGCATAGCCACTCGTCAGAAAGCGCAACGCCTTGTCGACCCGTTCAGGTGTCCTGGCGAGACCCTCCCGGGTGGGATCCTCACCCAGGTCCACCAGCATCGACGTGACGGCGGACCGCATCCGCTCGGCGCTCGCTTCGTGGTCTCGGTCGTGGTCGCCAGAACCATCGGGACCGGTGGCAACGGGGATGCGTTCCTCAGTACTTATAGAAGCCATGACCGCTCTTGCGTCCCAGCCGTCCGGCCATCACCATCCGCTTCAGCAACGGTGGCGAGGCGTAGGCGGCATCGCGGAACT
>CALBET010000371.1 GCA_937888665.1 uncultured Acidobacteriota bacterium | reverse complement strand
GGTCGGACCGCTCGCGCTCGCGGTCGCAGTCGGGGGCGTCGTGCTACCGTTCGCCGGCGGCTACGGACTGGCGCACCTCTACGGACTCGACACTGTTGCGTCCCTCTTCATGGGCGCCATCCTCACTGCGACATCGATCGCGGTGTCGACCCGCCTGCTCATGGACCTCAACCTGGGCGAGTCGCTCGCGGCGAAGGTCATTCTTGCGGCCGCCATCATCGACGACGTTATCGGCCTGCTCGTGTTGACCGCCGTGGTCGCGGCGGCGTCGGGGGGTGAAGGGGGACTGACGGCCCAACTGCTCCCGATCGGACTCTTCATCGTGGTCGGGATGCCGCTGCTGTACTGGGTGTTGCCCCGGCTCCTCAACGCGGCACGGCAGGTCGGCGGCGAAGAGGCGGGACTGGTCGTGACCGTCGGCACCACGCTGGCCGTCGGCTGGATCGCGTCCCAGTGCGGACTCGAAGCACTGATCGGCGCCTTCTTCGCCGGACTCTTCTTCGGGACGACACTGGCCTCCCACGACCTCGAGCACGAGATTGAACCGGTCGTGCGGCTGTTCGCCCCAGTCTTCTTCGTGTCGATCGGACTGGCCATCGTCCCGGCCGAGATGTTCGCGACACTCGGATTCGCGGTGGCCCTGACGCTGCTCGGTATCGTCACCAAGCTAGTGGGGTGCGGGCTGCCCGGCGTCTTCGGCGGACTCAGCTGGCGCGAGTCGGCCCTGGTCGGCTCCGGCATGGTGCCCCGCGGAGAGGTGGGGCTCATCGTCGCCGGTATCGGCGCGCAGGGCGGCTTTCTTGACCCAGGCGCGTTCTCGGCCGCCGCGTTCGCCTGCGTGGCCACGATCCTCTTCGCCCCGCCGGCGATTCGATTCCTCGCCAGCGACGCCGCGGCATTCAAGGGAGCGACCGCATGAAGGTGGAAGAGATTTACAAGAAATACACCGTGAAACCTGAACTGGTGGGCCCGGACGCACTGATCTCAGAGATCATCGCGCGTGTTGCCCACGACCGTGGGTCGCGGTCGGTCTTCGTCGTCGACGACAACCAAGCCCTCCTGGGCATTATCCGGATGGAAGACATCCTCAACCGGGTGGGCGCCAGGCATGTCGCCAGAGGATTCGCGCGGGCGTCAGACGTGCTGGCGACGATGGCGAAGCACCTGATGATCGAACCACTGTGGGTCACGCCGACCGACGACGTCGACGACGCGCTCAAGATCGCCGTGCGGTTCAGCCTGGAGGATATCCCTGTCGTCCGGGACGGCAAGGTGGTCGGGGAGGTCGACTGCTTCGAGATGCTCGAGGGGCTCGCGAGCAAGGGGTGACCCCGCCGACGTCGCCCCAAGGCTGCGCCAATCACGGGCACGACCCGCCCCCACGGCGACATGAGGCACTGGGCCGCCGCGCCGCCGCGCTTGGCCGACGATGCTCGACTCGGGCCTGAGCGCACAGGGAAATGAGTTTTTGAATCTCTTATCAGATCACGTGCGCCGGAACAACGCAGAAGCGCGGTCGAGCGCCGCTCGATCACCGACGAGCACGGCAGTGTCGCCAGGCCGATAGCGGAAAGTCTGGTCGCGTAGATAGATCGGCTGCCCGTCGCGCACGACGGCCACCTGGATGGCGCCGGCCTGCTGACGCAGGTTGAGCGTCCGGGCGTTCTCGCCCACCGCGGCTGCGCCTTCTTCGACCTCTACGAGCTCCACCGCGTCGTGAATACCGAGGTGCTTGAGCGCGTCGAGCGTGAGGTCCGGCGCCGCGGTGCCGCGCAACAGACCGTAGTGCTCGTTCCGTACGGCTTCCAGCTCGTGCGCGATGCGGGTCGCCGGGATCGCGTAGCTCTCGAGTGCGCGCGCGAACAACTCGAGCGACGCTTCAAACTCTTCGACCACAACATGATTCGCCCCGAGCCGCATCAACTCGTCGATGGCGCGGACATACCGCGTGCGGACCACGATCTGTGCCGCGGGCGCCACCTCACGGGCAATGGCCACCCCCCGCCGTTCCTCGATCGGTGAGGAGATAGCAAAGACGATGATACGCGCGCGTGTGCAAGCGACGCGCTCAAGCATCGCGTGTCGTGTGCCGTCGCCATAGACGGCCGGCAGCCCATCCGTCCGGGCTCGACGCACGAGGTCCGCGTTCTGATCGACGACCACGCAAGCGATCCCGGCAGCTTGGAGCATGCGCGCGAGATACCGTCCAGCGACACCATAGCCGACGACGACGGCGTGCTCGGTGAGTTCTGCCGTCTTCGTTGCTCCGCCCGCGGCTGGGTCCGCTGCGTGATCCTTCCACACCGAGCCTCTAAGCCGTGCGCCGATCGACTCCGAGATTGGGCTCGCCGACTTGATCAGAAACGGCGTCGCCATCATCGATAGCGCCGCCACCGATAGAAACCCCTGGTAGTCATTGCCGGCGAACAAGCCCAGCGGCAACCCGGCCGCAGCCAGCACATACGAAAACTCACCGACCTGGGCCAGGCTGAGCCCGCTCATGAGGCTGATCTCGAGCCCGCGCCCCCGGACCAACACGGCGCCCGTCGTTACGAGGCTCTTCACCACGATCAACGCAAGCGTGGCGCCGGCGAGCACAAGAGGTTGGCCCAGGACGAGCGGCAAGTCGAGCAGCATCCCGATCGAGGTGAAGAAGACGCCGCTGAACAGCGCGCGGAACGGCAGGACGTCGGAGAGTGCCTGCTGGCCGTATTCCGATTCGGAGATGATCAACCCAGCCAGAAAGGCGCCGATGGCGAGCGAGAAGCCGGCAGCAGCGGTCACCAGCGCCGTCGCGATGCCGAAGAACCCCACGCAGAGCGTGAATAGCTCGCGGTCGCGCAGCGCGACGACGCGGTCGAGCACCCACCGAACCGCGAGCCGACCGCCGATCACGAGCGCGATCATCACGGCGAGGCTGGCCAGCATGCGGGTCCACACGCTGATGCCCGTCGTCCCCGCCTCGCGCGCGAGCAGCGGCAGCAGTAGCATGAGCGGGACGATGCACAGGTCCTGAAACACCAAAATGGACACGACCTCGCGCCCGTGAGGCGTATCCAACTCGCCGCGGTCGGCGTACGATTTCGTCACCACCGCGGTGGACGACATCGCCGCCAGCGCCCCGTAGAAAAGCGTCCGGCCGAGCGGTGCGCCGACTATCGCGCCCAGTAGCACGGCCAACCCCAACATGCCGGCCATTTGGACGCCGCCCGTCATCAGCACGGCGCGGCCCCGGCGCAACACGTCGGAGAGCGACAGCTCGAGCCCAATCGCGAATAACAACAGCACCACACCGATCTCCGAGAGCGCCGAGACCTCCTCGGGTTCGGGAATCAGCGCCATTGCGTGTGGGCCGATGACCACGCCGACGAGGAGAAACCCGACGAGGGGCGGCACGCGGATGCGATGGGCCAACGCGACGATCGGGATCGCGAGACCGATGATGATCGCCAAGTCGCGAAGCACGCTGAGCTCGTTCATGGGGATGCAGTGTCGGAGCGCAGATCGGGTTGCGGCACGACGGCCTCAACGGACTTCCGCTCCGTACAGATCGAGTCTTTATCCAACAGCCTCCTCACACCCCCATTGCCCAGCACTACCTTGAGAGGCTCTCAGGTGACGTGCGCCTGCTGGAAAAACGCGCCGGCCTCGTCAACTTGACAGAGCCCCGGAGGCGGTTTTGGGTGCTTTCACCCGCAGCATGAGGCCCAGGGTCACGGCGATCGGCGCCACCAGGATGGAGAGCAGGGCGCCCATCTTCGCGGCGGCCAGGGTGTCGCCGGCCCCCTCGAACGCCTGCCCGGCGACGAACAACGCCACCGTCAGCCCGAGCGCCGCCGTCAGCCCGGCGACGAACAGCGCGCGGAAGTTCATGCCGTCCGGCAGTTTGAAACCGAGCGTGTGGCCGACCCAAGAAAAGAGAAAAATCCCGACCGTCTTCCCCACCACGAGCGACACGAGTACGGCCGCGGTGGCGTTTCCCACCGAGGCAAGAGCGACGCCGGCATTGGCCAGGCCGAACCCGAACAGTCCGAAATCAACCGGTGTTCTGAAAAAATGCTCGAAGTTGTTCATGGTGTCCGTGTGAGTAATGTTCGAGGACTCCTCAGCGTAAAGCCCTTCGTCACACCCCATATTAGGCATGAACGGCACCACCGGCACCAGTGCGAGCGCCGGGTGCAGGTGCGCCAGAAAGAGCCCGGACCATGACGCCACACCCGCCGTCAGCACATAGGGCCAGAACGACCTGACGTTCGCGCGTCGCAAGGCGAACGCCATCCCGATCGCGGCTCCGACCAGCAGCAACCAGGCCGGCTCCACCGGGTGCTCCGAATCGGGGTAAAACACCGCGATGATGCCAAGCCCGATGCCATCGTCGACCACCGCCAGCAGCAACAGGAACTGCACCGCCGGGTGCCCTTTGCCAAACACGATCCGGGCCACGAGCCAGGCCAGAGCAATGTCCGTAGCGGTGGGGATGCCCCACCCATGGCCAATGGAGGGATCGTTGGTCAGGGCCACCCAGAGGAAATAGACCGCCACGGGTCCGAGTACGCCACCCAGCGTCCCAATCAACGGATTCATCGCCTTGCTGGGCGGGTTGAGCGCCCCCCCGGGCAGACAGGACTCCGTAATCTCCTTGGCGGCCAGGCCAAAGAACAGAGCCATGAGAATGTCGTTCATCAAGAACTGAAAACTGACGTGACTGTCCTCTCCGAACGGCGAGGCGTGCATCAGGCGGTCGTACGCGGCGGGTTCGAGATTGGCCCAGCACATGGCCACGACGACCCCCAGAATCAGCGGGATAGAGAACTCCTGCAACAGTTCCAGATGCGATCGCTTCGTGCCGTACCCAGCTCCGCTCACAGTCTGTGGTTCGTCTCTCTCGGGCGGTCGTCACCACGGCCAGCCCGGTGTCCTACCGGAAAAACGATCGAAGCCTTCGTGATTTCCTGAGGCGGTCAGAGGGAGTTCACCACCACCCGATACTTCTGGGACAGGTCCTTCACGCCAAGCGCTGATCGGGCGCCCCTCGACACAGATGGTACTACGACGATCCCGGAAATGTCCGCCGTCGGTCCGTCATACTTGGCGTCGCGAAGCGTTTCGACGGCGACGGCGTGTGGATTCGGATGGAGCACGGGCGGGCACGGCTTGGCGGGACACAACACACGCGTATCTTCCGCCGGAACGCGAGGCCAGAGGAGCGCGCGCCAGGTGCCGACCTCTCAGACCTGCTGACTCGTGTCCGCGGATGAAAGCAGCCCTACCGTGGGCCCTGGGCCTCCGCGGCCTCTTCCACACGCGCACCAGCCAGGATCCCGGCCATCCCGATGTTGCCTTCGTGGCAGGCGTATTCGAACAGCGGATCCTCGCTGTGGGACATGGGCACCATGGCCGTCCAGGGGCGAGTCCAGGTCGTGGGGTCGGACACGGTGATCTCGTAGTGCAGGCGGCCCGGCCCGCCCAGCGTGAACCGTTCGATCATGTGCAGGTTGTCGGCCGACCCGCGATACCCCGCCTTGGGCGAGTAGTTCTTTGTCTCGACCACCAGCGCGTCGCCGTCCCAGTGAGCCCGGGAATCGCCGTGCCAGAGCCGGATCGAGTCGTCCGCGTGGGGCATCTCGCCGATCGGGATGACCCGAGCGTCGTGAATCATCTCCCCGAGCATCACGAGATGGTCCGGGGTCTGGAAAATCTGATAGTAGCTGTTGTATCCCGCACCGATCCCTCCGACCCGTGGAATGCCATACGTGATACAGCGAACTTGCCGGGTGCGATCCTCCGGACCGTCGGCGGGATGTTCCTCCCGATACACGCGGGCAGCCTCGATGCGGGCCTCGGCCTCAGGCGTCAGCGCCGGCACCTTCCCGTCCGAGGGATCGGTAATCAGCGACGTTCGGTTTTCGAACTCGCGATCGACCATCCAGACGGAGCTGTAGTTGCCGGTCCCACCATCGCCGGACACGTTCTTTTCGACATCGGCCAGCACGGCGTTGAACACGCCGTCGGCGAACGCCGCGTCATCCGCGCCGCCGAAGAGTCGTTGGGCCGACGCCCTCAGTTCCGCGACTTCCTCGTCGGAGAAGACGGCCTTGCCGGCCAGCGAGTCGGGCCGCTCGAGCGGTGTCGCCGCATTGTTCGCCCACACCCCGTTCAGGTCGATACGCCCGTCGGCGGTGCGCGGTGGACTCCATTCGGCCGGTTGGGCGTCGGCCCGAGACGCCGGCGCCCACACTGCCAACGATACGACGACGCAGAACGCGATTCTGGAACAAGTCTGAGCGTGATGCATCTACGGTCTCCTGCGTTACGTGTCCATCGACGATGACATGGCGGTGGTCTCCGCCGCTCGCTCGTGCACGATGGCATCGAGTATAGCCATTGCTGAGGCCGTACGCGCGCTCATGTTACGGTTGCGCATGCCTGAGCGGCGTGTCTGTGCGATCCTGGGTCGGAGTCAGGGGCGTGCGCCGGTGCAGCCCTCTTCCAGTATCGAGCGTCTCAGCCGCGATCATGACCACCAGGGCACCGTCGTCACCCGCCTACCGCGAACGGCTGACCGCACTCCGGAATGCCTTTCCGGCGCCGGTGTCCGACCAAATGCACGATGCCTACTTCGTGTTCTCCATCATGCGCGCCCTCGATCAGGTGGACGCGATGAAGTCCGCCGTGCCGATGCTGGGTCACTCGCAAGAGCTGGACTACGCGGCGGCGGAGCAGGTCGAGCTGGGCGAAGACACCCGCACCGTCGAAGAGGTCTCGCGCCTGCTGGTCGAAAAACTGGAGGGCATGCCGATCTGGGGCCATCCCCGAACGCAGGTCAACGTCGTGCCCCCACCGTCAATTCCCAGCATCATCGGGTCGCTGCTGCCGAGCATCTACAACCCGAATTTGGTGTCGGACGACACCTCCTACGGGCTCGCCGTCACCGAAGCCTCGGTCGCGGCCATGACCGCACGGCTCGTGGGGTACGACCCGGCGACGTCGGCGGGGGTTTTCACCTTCGGTGGGACCGGCACGACGATGTACGGCGTCAAGCTGGGTATCGAGAAGGCATTCCCCGAGGCGATGCACGAGGGCATCCGGGGCGACGGCATCATCCTGGCATCTGCGCAAAGCCACTATTGCCGGTTGAACATCGCGGGCTGGCTGGGGCTGGGCGAGAAGAACGTGGTGGCGGTGCCGACGCACCTACAAAACGACATCCGCATCGACCTCCTGGAGGTCGCCGCCCGCGAGGCGATCGAAGGCCACCGACGGATCGTGGCCTTTGTGGCCACGATGGGCACGACCGACGCGTTTGGCGTGGATGACCTCGATGCGATCGTCCAGTTACGAGACCGACTGGTCGACGACTATTCACTGGACTACTCGCCGCACGTGCACGCCGACGCCGTGATCGGGTGGGCCTGGTCCGTGTTCAACGACTACAACTTCGAAGAGAACCCGCTTGAGTTCCGTCCCCGCACGGTGCGAGCCCTCGCGGCGGCCCGCCGCCGGATCTCGACATTGTCCCGGGCCGACTCGATCGGCGTCGACTTTCACAAGACCGGGTTCGCGCCGTACATCTCGAGCCTGTTCCTCGCCCGCCGTCGCGAAGACATGCAGCGCCTGGTCCGCGGCCGCGAAACCATGCCGTATCTGTTCCAGAGCGGAGAGCGGCACCCCGGCGTGTTCACGCTCGAAACGTCACGCAGCGGCAGCGGGGTGCTGGCCGCGTACGCGAACCTCCAACTGTTCGGTAAAGCGGGTCTGCGTACGCTGCTCGGTCACCTGGTTGAAATGGCCGAGTCGTTACGGGAGCACCTGGAAGGTCACCAATCGACCACCGTGCTCAATGGCGACAACGTGGGCACCGTGACCGTCTTTCGTGTCTATCCCGATGGTGTGGATACCTGGACCATCAAGGACCGCGAGCGCACCGATCCGACCGCCCGGGCCGACCTGCTCGAACACAACGAGTACAACCGCCGCGTCTATCGTTACTTGTATGAACAGGCGATGCGAGGCCAGGGCCCGCACATCTCGATGACTGATTGCTATCGGGAAACGGACTACGGTGAACCGATCGTGGGGCTGAAAAGCTTCATTCTGTCGCCGTTCGCGGACGAAGAGCATGTCCAGCAGCTC
>CALBET010000370.1 GCA_937888665.1 uncultured Acidobacteriota bacterium | reverse complement strand
CCCTACTCGCAGAATTACACGCTCTCGCTTGCGCCCTCTGGGAAACACGCGCCGTCTTTTCGCATGGTGACGCTGAGGCAGGTAAACGAGGATATTGTGCGGGGTATATCGACGGGTGGCGGAGACAACAGCCTCCGAGGCCGTGCGCGCTTGACCCAGTAATCACCCCTACGGGCAGGCGTGTGGACTCCGGTGCGCGGGCGACGGACGGCGAGACGGCACTTGGGCAACGCCGGCAGCCAAGCACCTGAACCGGTGGTTTTGCCTGAGAAACCTACTCTGATCAGACCCCGGCCCGAAAACCATTACATTGGCCCGAAAACCATTACATTGCTAGCCTAGTAGAGGGGGGCTGGGCTCGCGAAGTGAATACAGATAAGGCATAATAGGGTATGGAAATCAAACAAGTCCTACTCAAGAACGTCCCTCCGGGACTCTGGCCCAAGTTCAAGGCGTGCGCGGCGTTGAAACAGGAACCCATCAACACCGTGATCGTGCGTCTTGTGGCGGCCTACGTCCAAGAATCAACCCCGCCATCCGACCACGCGCAGGGATAACGGCATGGCGCGTGGACGCATGATCTCTCGCTGCATCAGCACGTCGGAACGGTTCGCCTCGTTGTACACCACTGCCCCGAAGATCGCGGAGTTCGCGCAGGTAGTGTACATGCTTCTAGTCACCCACAGCGACGACCACGGCAGGCAGGCAGGGGACGTGTTCACTGTCAAACACGCGGTGGTACCGGCAAGCCCACGGAAAGAACCAGCGGTGGCGGAGGCGCTAACAGCGCTGGACTCGGCCGGGTTGATCACCTGGTATGAGTCAGAGGGGCGCAAGTTTATACAAATCACCGACTTCGACGAGCACCAAAACGGTCTCCATAAGAGGACAGAAAGTAAGTTCCCGGAAATTCCCGGAACTTCCGTAAATGTCCCTCTTAAGAGAACTGAACTGAACAGAACTGAACTGAACAGAACCGAACAGAAGCGAACCGGGAAACCGCTGGAACATGCGGGTATTCCCGCACAACCGGATCTCGTTGTCTCCTTTGAGCTGTTTTGGGACACCTACCCGAAGAAGCGCGCGCGCGCCATGGCCGAACAAGCCTGGGCGAAACTCAGCCCCTCACCGGCGCTGGTGGATCTTATTCTCGACGCCGTGAGACGGCAGGCGTTGACAGACGGCTGGAGAGAACAGCGCGGCCGTTATATCCCCGAGCCGGCGAACTGGCTCTCACAGACGCGCTGGGACGATACAGACCCAGACGTCGCCCCGCCGCTGACGACGATGGACATGAGCGGGATCGCCGCCGCCGCCACCGAGTGGGTAAACCCGTTTCCAGGAATTGTCACCCATGAGCACCCCAGTTGGGCCGCCGCCAGAATTTCTCGCAGCAATGGCCATCCTGTCGGAAACCTTCCACCGAAAGACCTCACCATTGGCGACGGAGGTGGCGTGGATGGCCCTTCAGGATCTCGGCCTGACGGCGATACAAGACGCCGTGATGGCGCTGATCAAAACCGAGACGTTCTACCCTGTGCCAGCGGCGATCCGTAACTACGTCCTGGCGCAGTCTCCCGTCGCTGACACCCTCGGCCCGCCGCCGAAGGAACTCCGACTATTGGACGCGGCGGCACTCCGGGCGGACGCGCAACAGACGCGCCGGGAAGGTCAGCACGATCCGGCCGTCGGGGCAGCGATGCAACTCAAGGCCGCGTGGGCCGAACGCGAGACCATGCTCGCCGCCGGCGTCCCGCGGGATGACGTGGACAAGGGGCTAGCGGCGGTGCTGCGTGACGTGTACCCGCCGCGACGCACCTGGATCTATTATTGCGACGACTGCCGGGACACCGGGCTGCTGAACTGCGCGGACGGGCGGTCAAGTTACCCGTGTTCGCATTGTGAGCGCGGGCGACGGTTTCAGCCGCTGGCGCAGACGATACAGGCGGAGCGGGATCGGCGCGGGTGGGTGGCGTGATACTTCGATCTGATATGGCGGACGCGGGCGTGGACGGCCCGCTGTTCGCCGGGGGGCAGGCATGAACAAGATCACATACACCTGGTTTTTGACCAATGGCTGGCATCTTAACGAGGCCACCGAACGCGCGATTGTCCTCCGCTGGCAAGCGTCCGACGAAGCGCAACGGCGCACGCTGCTCCTGGAAGACCTGAACCATATCCGCTGGCGGCTGCTGTTCGAGTCGTCCCGGTTCCCGGACGTGGCGACGGCGACGGCTGAGTGGTACGACGTCGTGATCCCGCCGCCACCAACGCCTCCCACGATACACCCCAACCCGATACGCGGCCTGCTGCGCCCGGTGGGCGTGTTCGCGGACGGTGCCCACTTCGAGGACGACGGCGGCGAGGTACTGCCGGTGGGGTGCTCGTGGTTTGGGGCGCTCAAGACGCGCACGCTCTACCGCGTCGAATATCAGCGGCAGCTCGGGGCGATTGTTGACGCCGGGTATCAGTTCGCCCGGGTGTTCTTCGCCGTCGGCGGGAACCCCTTTTGGAACGGGTATGAGATCCCGCCGCGGGGTTTTTTCGCCGAGGACGGACACCGGGTGGACGCGTGGCCCGATTACGAGGCGCACGTGATCGGCCTTGGGCGTGACTTTGCGGATTCCGGACTGCAAGTCTTCGTCACGTCGGGCGACCTGATGAACGTGTTTGGAGACGGGGCGCTGCTCGCGCAATGGTCGCGGCGTCTCGGGGAACTCCTGTCCCAAAGCGGCGTGCAGGTTTGCTTCGCTGATGTGAATGAGGCTTGGCAGAACTGGGTCACAGGCAGCGAACCAACGCCGTCTGAGGTGCTGCAATACGCGATACAGCCGTTCCTCGACGGCTACGGGAAACCCACGATCGCGCTCCGGTCGGCGCCGTTCAGCGGTGAGACGACGGACGGGTTCAACCTCTGGTCGGGCGACATCGTCCAGAAGCACGGGTACCGAGGCGACTACCCGCAAGACCATGTCTCGCCGATCCGTCATGCGAGCGGCATCTTCTACTCGGGTGACGGTCCTATCCCTGATAAGCGTGTCGGCATCGAGAGCGAGCCGGTGGGACCGGGAGCGTCTGTGAACACGCTCGATAATCCCGAAGCACTGGCCCTCCTCGCTGCGGCAAATTTCATGGGTGGATTCGCGTACGTCTTCCACAGTGGGTCGGGCGTGCGGCAATGGCTCGGCCGGATCGATGACGAACCAGGGTTCGCGGCCGTGCCCGAGGTCTACCACTACCTGCCGCCCGATCTGCAGTCGGCCTACACGGTGCGCCTGCACGGCGGGCTACAACAGTCGCCGCTGACCGACGCCCAAGGCTTCCCTGGCGAGAACCGAGTCGACCTGGTCACCACGGCGGACGGGCGTCTGTTTGTTGGGCTGGTCTACGGAGACGCAGGATACACGCAGCTCCAAGCGCGGGTGCCGGTGTGGTTCAACGTGATCACACCGGACACGGGCGCCTGGACGGCGTTCTCGCTCGCGGCCGGGCAGACCCTCGACGTGCGCTACACGGCGGGGCGGGTGGTGGTCGGGGGAGTGCAGTGACCTGGCTCTCTGACACGGCAAAGCTCATCGAGCGGCACGAGGGCCGGCGCGCCACGCCCTACCAGGACAGCAAGGGCATTTGGTCCGTGGGGGTCGGTCGTAACCTGACGACGTCGCGGTTCACCGACGACGAGATCGATCTGATGCTCGCGTCGGACGTGAGCACGGCGCTGGAGGACGCGAAGGCGCTGTTCGTTGGCGCGTGGCCTGGCCTGAGCGAGACGCGGAGGACGGCCCTGGTAGATATGGCGTTCAATCTCGGGCGAGGACGGCTGGCGACGTTCGTGAAACTGCGCGCGGCGGTGGCGCGGATGGACTGGGCCGCCGCCGCCGACGAGATGCTGGACAGCCGATGGCACACCGACGTGGGCCACCGGGCGGACGCGTTGGCCGCGATGATGCGGACGGGAGAGTGGCTATGAAACAGATTGTCTGTTGTCCTGGCACGAACGAGTGGCCGTCACCCGGGACAGCGCCGTGGTTCCAGACCGGGTCCGCTTTCTCTGACCTGCTGCTCACCGAGGGATACACGCAAGCCCTCCCGGACGAGATTCCCGCGTGGTCGTCCGAACTGGGCGGCGTCAAAGATCTCACGTCGCGGGCGTGGGAATACGGCGCGGCCGTCACGATCCCGCGCGTGCTGGCACTCGACGAAGCGGACAGGAATATCATCGGCGCGTCTCATGGCGGGCAAGTCGCGGCCCGTATCGCGTCCCGTGTGGATTGCGCCCGGCTGCTCACCATCGGCACGCCCGTGCGCCACGAGATGGCCGAGATTTACGCGACCGTCACCTGCCCGTGGCTGCACGTCTACTCGACCGGGTGGGAGAATCGCTGGCAGTATTTCGGGCAACTCTTCGACCGCCATGTGGGGTTCAGCTTGCAGATGCCAGCGCCCGCGCAGAACATCCGCCTTGAAGGCACAGGCCACGTCGATCTCGTCCGCGAACCAGCCCGGTTCGACACGATCTATCAGCGCGTGATCCTGCCGTTCCTCGACATCGGCGTCGTCGTGAAACTCAACGCTTGACACGCGAAGCGTAAACGTATATTCTGCGGCTATGCAGAAATACGGGGCCGCGTGCCCACAGTGCCAAGGTCGCGGACGGCGTGTCTCGCGGGCGTGGCTGCGGGCGCGACGACTCGCGGCGGGGCTCACACAGGCCGAGATGGGACGCCAAGCGGGCGTCTCGCGGGCGTTCGTGTCGCAGGTGGAACATGGACAGCGACTGCCCAGCACGCGCGTCGTGCGGGCGTATGAGGCACTATGATCAACCCAGCGCTCACGGAAGAACTCCTGAGATATAGCGTGCGGGCGTGGAATGCGGCACAGGTGGGCGAGTGG
>CALBET010000369.1 GCA_937888665.1 uncultured Acidobacteriota bacterium | reverse complement strand
GCTGCGCCCCGAACCCCACGCGGCCGCTCCGCGGGGACCCCGCAATGCCCCACTCCGCGGCCGCGGGGCGCGCATTGTCGCGCGCCCGGGTTTCCAGAGCGCGGCGGGGCCCGCTCGGAAACCTTAGACGGGGCTGTGCCCCGAACCCCACGCGGCCGCTCCGCGGGGACCCCGCAATGCCCCACTCGACCTTCTTCAGACGGGGCTGCGCCCCGAACCCCACGCGGCCGCTCCGCGGGGACCCCGCAATGCCCCACTCCGCGGCCGCGGGGCTCGCATTGTCGCGCGCCCGGGCGCTGTTGTGCACGCTGCTCGCTGCAGTGTCCAGTTCGGGTCCTAAGCGCCCGTCGTCGCGGGCGTGCTGCGGAGGAGTAGCTCGAGCTCTTCGGGGTGCGCGGATCGTGCCATCGCTTCACTCCGCTCCAGCTGACCTTGCTGCACGAGGCGGGCGAGCGATTCCTCGAAGGTGAACGAGCCATGCCGGCGGGTGATCGTGATCTCCTGATGGAGGTGCTGTACCTGGTTCTTGCGAATGTGTTGGCGTGCGCCGTAGCCGACCATCAGCAGTTCCGCCGCCGGCACCCGTCCACCGCCGATCCGCGGTAGCAAGGTCTGGGTGTAGACGGCGGCCAGCGCCATCGAGAGCTCCTGCCGGATCGTCGCCTGCCGTTCCAGCGGGAACGAATCGGCGACCCGGGCCACGGTGGAGGCCACGTCGTTCGTGTGCAGGGTCGAGAACACCAGATGCCCCGTCTCACCGGCCGCCAACGCGATCTGCATGGTCTCCGGGTCGCGCATCTCCCCGATCACCAGCACGTCCGGCGCCTGTCGCAATGTCGACCTGAGCGCCCTCGGGAAGTCCGAGATATCCAGCCCTACTTCAACCTGCTCGACCACACTCTTGACGTGCGGGTGTTCGTATTCGATCGGGTCTTCGATCGTCACGATGTGCTTGGCGTCACGTCGGTTGATCACGTCGACCAGCGCGGCCAATGTGGTCGATTTCCCGGACCCGGTTGGTCCACCAATCAGGACCAGACCGAACGGGAGACGTGTCAGCTGCTCGACGTTCGGCGGCAGGCCCAGCTCGGACAGCACCGGGGGGCGCGCCGGGAGCGCCCTGACGGCGGCCGCCGCGCGCCCCCGCTCCCGATGCAGGTTGATACGAAACCGGCCGAGACCGGTCACGGCCAGCGACGCGTCCGCCGGATCCCCTTGCCGGTACCCCCGTGCCGCGCCGACCGGTAGCGCCCCCATGACGGCGTCTTCGATCTCGGCACCGTCAAGCGGTCCCTCAGGCAGCGGGGTGATTGTGCCGTCTACCCGGATCGACGGCGGTACGCCGGCCACTAGCAGCAGGTCGCTGGCGCCCCGCTCGGTCATGACTCTCAGCCACTCCTCGAGCCGGGACCGGTCGCCGGGTCCATCGGCGCGCCATGCATTCAACTCACCGGCGAGGCTGTCGACGTCCGGGCGGTTCGTCATCGGTCAGGCCCCGTTTGGTCGTACGCGATTTCGACGTATCCCTCGCTTGGGGTCCATTGGATCCTTCGAGCCGGCAGGTCCGAGTCGTCGCCTCGCTGATTCACGTAGACGAGCACCTCGTCGTAATCGTGCTTGATCGGTTCGACCAGCGCGCGCGCGATGGTGTCCGCCTGCGACGGGTCCTCGGCCTCCACTTCGATCACGAATGCGCCATGGGCAGTCGCCATGTTCCGGATGTGCCAGCTCTCGTTAATGAGGAGCGGTTCGTCCGTGCGATCGGACGCGCCGACGCTCGTGGCCGACAGACCGGTGTCGACTCCGCCCGGGGCCGGGTCCTGGCGGATCGTCCAGTTGAGGGCCGCGAGCGCGACCACGCACGAGACCAGCCCCAGTCGGACGGCCCAGCCGAGTTTGATACCGGCCATGAGATGGCCGCAGAATAGCATGTGGGGACAGAGAATGCGCCGCTTGCAGAGGTCGCGCCTCGTGCCAGCGGAAGCAACGCCGTTCAGGCGGACGCCTCGCCAGGAAACCCTACAGATGGAGGTTGCCTCGGCCTGGCCCAACGAACGAATAGAGCGTCATCCCGGCCGCCGTCGCCATCTCGACCGCCAGGCTCGATGCCGCACCCACCGACACCATCACCGGGATCGCCGCCTTCAGCGCTTTCTGCACCAGCTCGAACCCGGCCCGGCCGCTGACCACGAGGATGCGATCGTCGAGTGACGTGGCGCCATCCAGGACTGCCCGGCCGATCACCTTGTCCACCGCATTGTGGCGACCGATGTCTTCTCGTATGCTGAGCAGTTCGCCGTCGAATGTAAAGAGCCCGGCGGCGTGAATCCCACCCGTCGCTTCGAAGAGCGTTTGCTGAGGCCGCATCCGCTCCGGTAGCTGCGCTAGCAGGTCGGTTGCCACGTCTACCCCGATGATCGCGGGCAGGGCCTGCTCGAGATCGTCGAGACTCTCCTTGCCGCACACGCCGCACGCCGCGGTCGCCCGAAACTCGCGCCGCGCGCGCTCGAGAGTGGCCGTGTCCGCCGAGTCCCGCAGCTCGACCATCACCCGCGCTCCGGCTCCAACTTTGCCTTGGGCCAATTCTGCCGGTGCCGCCTGTGTCGACGCCTGCTCGGTTCGGATCGAGACCATCTGGTCGGCGTGGGTCACGATGCCTTCCGCAAACAGAAACCCGGCCGCCAGTTCTTCGTCGTGGCCCGGCGTCCGCATGGTGATGACGAGCGGTCGCCCATTCACCCGTATCTCAAGCGGCGCCTCAACCGCCACGGCGTCGGTCATGACCGCGCCGTCTGACCTGCGCACCCGTACGCGACGTAAGCCCGGGTGGGTGGAGAGCGGAAGAGTGACTGGGACCATGGCGCGATTCTAGCAGCCGCGGTGACCCCGCGTCAGGCCATGGTTTGGCAGCCGTCGGGAGCCGTCTGCGGACGGTCTACCTCCTCGTCCGCCTTGTGCTACTGTAGGCGCGAGATGGCCATTTCTCGACGAACCTTTCTCAAGGTATCCGTGGGCGGAGCGGTCGGCGTCAGCGCCCTCGGTTTCGACATGAAGCCGGTCTACGCGGCGGTTCGCCAGCTCAAGATCCGCAACGCCCGCGAGTACAAGACGGTCTGTCCGTACTGCGCGGTCGGGTGTGGCACCATCGCCTACACTCACGGCAGCGGCGGGTTGAACACCACCAACACCATCATCCACGTCGAGGGCGACCTGGTCGTCCACCATCGCCACGCCGATGGTGCCGTCG
>CALBET010000368.1 GCA_937888665.1 uncultured Acidobacteriota bacterium | reverse complement strand
ATACCGGCAGTATGTGACCGATGAACAACGCAGGTCGGCCGGATTCAGCGCCGGTGGCATGCAGCGGGACTTCTACCACGGGCTGCTAGGCGGGCCGATCGGACTGACCGGTTGCGGCGCGACGCGCCGCGACAATCTCCCGAAAGCGCTGCATGTCGGCAGGCGTCACGATCGATCGCCTGAAGAGCAGGACGTAGAGGAGGACCACGAGGAACTCGGCCGGCCAGAGTCCGTAGAGGAACCAGGCGGTCGGGGCCGGTAACCCGAAGAACAGCGCAGGCGCTGCGTCGGTCAGGTAGCCGCGGTAGGTCCACACCATCAGGGTGAACAGCGCGCCGAGCAGCAGGCCGCAGACGCCCAGCCAGAGACGGACCCGCCCGGCCCGCGTCACCCCCAGCATCAGACAGCCGACGATGATGCCGAGCTGCAGGAGCCCGAACAGGACAACCGGTAATTTCATTGCGATCTCGGTGGTCTCGGCCCGGCCAGCGTAGCCTGTCCGCTCACAGAGGTACAATCGAAGTTCGCCGCCAGATACGCGGTCAAGACAGGAGACACTGGTGCCGGGGTCAGCCGCTGAGCCGCGGTGGCGAGCTGCTGCGCGGCTCGACGACGCATGCACCCGACAGCCGTGGCACGGGAGACGAGATGAGACACCGACACGTGGCGTGGATGACCGGAGCGCTCGTAGCTGGATCCGCGCTCGCAGTCCAGGCTCAAGATGGACCGCTCGACTATCCGCAGTGGCGCGGCGCGCGTCGCGACGGCACGGCGGCGGCATTCGTCGAACCGGCCACCTGGCCGACAGGGTTGACCCGCCAGTGGCAGGCGGAAACGGGGCTTGGTTACGCCACGCCCATCCTGGTCGGTGACCGCGTCTACACCTTCGGGCGACTGGACACCGAGGAGGTGATCATGGCGCTCGACGCGGTGAGCGGCGCCGTCGTGTGGCGCACCGCCTACACCGCGCCCTTCCGTGACAACGCCGGCGTCTCACGGCATGGACCCGGTCCCAAGTCGACCCCGCTGTTCTACGACGGCGCGTTGTACACGCTCGGTATCAACGGCGTCGTCTCCGCCGTTGACGCGGCCGATGGGTCACTACTGTGGCGGAAGCCGGCCGAGTCGGTCGAGCCGCTCTATGCCACCGCGCTCTCGCCCGTAGCCGATGACGGACGCGTCATCTTGCATCTTGGCGGCCAGAACGACGGGGCGCTGACCGCGTTCGACGCCCGGAGCGGCGACGTGGTCTGGCGGTGGGCTGGCGATGGCCCCGCCTACGCGTCACCGATGGTGACTGAACTGGAGGGGGTACGCCAGATCGTGACCGTCACGCAGGCACATGTGGTTGGGGTAGCGGCCGAGAGCGGCGAGTTGTTGTGGGAGCGTCCGTTCGTCTCGCGGTCGACCAACAACTCCATCACCCCGATCGTGGATGGGACCGATGTGATCGTCACCGGACATGACCTCGGCGTGACCCGATTCCGGCCACGGCTCGACCGCGGCGACGGGCGCTGGACCACCGACACGGTCTGGGAGACTGATGAGGTGTCGATGTTCATGAGCAACCCGGTGCTGGCGGGGAACACCTTGTTCGGCATGTCGCATCTGCGAAGCGGCCAGTTCTTCGCGGTCGACGCCGGCACCGGCGCCACGCTCTGGCGCACCGAGGGTCGTGAGGCCACCAATTCCGCGGTCGTGCTGGCCGGCGACCTGCTGTTCCTGCTGAACAACGACGGCGATCTGGTGGTGGCCCGGACCAACCGAACGGGCTTCAGCCAGGTCGCCCGCTACGAAGTCGCCCCCACCGCCACCTGGGCTCAACCGGCCATTTCCGGGAACCGGCTGTTCATCAAGGACGAGTCGAGTGTCACGCTCTGGACAGTGGAATGACATCGCAGCCGCAGCCCGCACGACACCGTATGGTGCACACCGTCCTGTGCGTGGCGGCCGTCGCGCTCCTGGGCGCGCTGAGCGCGACCACCCTGAACGGACAGCGGGGCGGCGTCTTTCGCGAGTCACGCGATCACCCCGCCATCCGCTACTCGAGCGGCCCGACCACGGACGCGGTCACCGGGCTCGACCTCGCCGTTCAGGCCGGCGACATCGCACTGACCTTCGAACCCACCACCGGGTATCTCCATTCGGTACTCACGGCGCTCAACGTGCCGGTCGAGTCACAGGTCACGGTCTTCTCCCAAACAAGTTTCCAGGCACACCGGATCAGCCCGAAGAACCCCCGGGCGATTTTTTTCAACGACACAGTGGCGGTCGGGTGGGTCCGCGGCGGCGACGTGCTGGAGATCGCGTCGCTCGACCCCAGCCAGGGCGTGCTGTTCTATTCGATCGACCAGAAGCCGGCGGAACGTCCCCAGATACAGCGCAACGACCGCTGCCTGGCCTGCCATCTGTCGTGGGACACACTGGGGGTCCCCGGGCTCATGACGCTCAATACGCTGCCGATGC
>CALBET010000367.1 GCA_937888665.1 uncultured Acidobacteriota bacterium | reverse complement strand
ATGGATTGTTGAGGAGCGGATACTGCCGCTGCTGGCGACCGGTCCGCCCAGCGGTCAGTTGTGTTTGCCGCTGGCGAGTTGATTTGGCCCCAGTTTAGATGTGGTACGCGCTTCGATTCGTCGGGGCAGGGGATAGGTACGTCCGTTGCCGACATTGGATAAGTACGAAGTGGCGCAGGCCACGCATCGCCTTCTTCTTTGATGGGTTCAAGACCGGGTGCGCGCCTTGAGAGCCAGTATTTGTTCTCGTCCGGGGCTGTTCTGGTCCTGGTCTACAACCGCGAATCAGCTTGGAGTTCCTATCGGCCTCGTCAGGGGAGGTTCTGGTCAGGGTCTCGTGCCACGAATCAGCTTGGACTTCTTAGTGCGCCAGGAAAGCTTGGAGAAGGAGGATGAAATGTAGAAACTGAAACCTTCTTTGGAGTCCTGCAGGATGATCCTGCTCGGGTAAGGCTGGCCTGCCGCCCGGAAGCGAGTCTTGCGTGGTTCGGGGGTGACCCCGGCTGCGAAGCGTAGACAGCGAGGGCGTAGGCTGTTGCGATTGAGCCCCGAAATACAACGCGCGCAGAGGCCGACACTTTTAGGATTGTGGAAGGCAACACGTCCGTCGCTCAGCAGGTCTGGCGGCGGCGCTCTGCCGGGGTCACGAGAGCAACGGCATGCGTACACGGACTCCCCAGGAACCTGGGAGATCTCATGGCCTCCGTCGTCAATGAGCCGGATGAAGGGACCGGCGTAAAAGCAACCCTCGAACCGCGTGCTGTGGCCATCCAGGCTGTGCGTGGCGAAAATCTGGATGGAACGATGGTACCACCAAGCGAAGGCAACGAAGTGCGGTGGGATGGGCGATGAGAAGTCGGAGCGCTGGATAGTAGTGATGAAGTCGGGGAACCCACTCCAGGGGACCCGGTGGATCGAAGCCAGCGCCGGAAATTAGAACTGTTGAAAGGAACGACCATGGCGACATCGAGAGCCAACAAAGTCTCACCGAGACTTCAGCAGATAGCGAAACTAGCGAGGGAAGCCCCAGGGATGGTGTTCACGACACTCGCTCACCACATTGACATCGATCTATTATTGGAAGCCTACCGGCTCACGCGCAAGGAATGCGCAGTGGGTGTGGATGGTCAGACGGCCGCCGAGTACGCGATCAGACTTGAGGACAACCTCAACGATATGCTTAGTCGGTTCAAGTCAGGACTCTACAGGGCGCCTCCAGTGCGCCGGGTATATATTCCAAAGGGCGATAGCGGCAAGACACGGCCCATCGGGATCCCCACGTTCGAGGACAAAGTCCTTCAGCGCGCGGTTACGATGGTGCTCGAAGCAGTTTATGAACAAGACTTTCTGGATTGTTCGTATGGCTTTCGTCCGGGCCGGTCCGCCCACCAGGCGCTTGAAGCGCTCTGGGATGGATTTCTGCAGATGAAGGGTGGGTGGGTACTGGACGTGGACCTCCAAGACTTCTTTGGGAGTTTGGAGCACAACCATCTTCGGGACTTCCTGGACAAACGGATACGGGACGGAGTGATACGTCGCGCGATAGGAAAATGGCTCAATGCCGGGGTGATGGAAGGTCGGACCGTGACACGGTCACAGTCCGGCTCTCCGCAAGGGGGCGTAATATCGCCTCTGCTATCGAACATCTACTTGCATGAGGTCCTTGACCTTTGGTTTGAGCAAGAGGTGAAACCGAGGTTGCGGGGTGATGCGTTTTTAATTCGTTACGCTGATGATTATCTGATCGTGTGTGCTCACGAGCACGACGCTGACGCAGTCATGGGGGTACTACCGAAACGCATGGGTCGGTTCGGCCTGACTATCCACCCGGAGAAGACCCGCCAGATCCCCTTCAAACGTCCATTTCGTGGACGCCCGAAGGATAAGGTGAGTTTTGACCTGCTCGGCTTTACCCATTTTTGGGCCAAGAGCCGAAAAGGGCATTGGATGGTGAAGCGGAAGACTTCCAAGGGGAGCTTTCGTCGCACCGTCAAGCGCATTTCTATGTGGTGCCGAATTCATCGGCACGACCCTATCGCAGAGCAGCAGCGCCGACTGACCCAGATGCTTCGTGGGCATGACGCCTACTTCGGCATCACGGGAAATTCGGAGGCTCTACAGTTGATTCGCCATTTGACGAGAAATATTTGGCGATTCTGGCTGAACCGAAGAACCAACAATTCCAGAATGGATTGGGCGACGTTCGCCAGACTGCTCCTTCGCTACCCCCTCCCGGGGGTACGAACGGTTCACTCCAGACTACGACGCCCGCAGCGAATCTGATTTCCGAGGAGCCGGATGCGTCAACGCGCACGTCCGGATCTGTGGGAGCCCGGGGAGGGCGACTTCCTCGGGCCACCCGACTCGGCCGAAGCATCGCTTCGTTCTGACCACAGCTCAGACTCCGATCCAGAGCTTCAGACCCGAGTTTCCGAGCTTGCAGAGCTCGATCTCGACGAAATGGGG
>CALBET010000366.1 GCA_937888665.1 uncultured Acidobacteriota bacterium | reverse complement strand
TCGAGTCTACCGCTCAGCTCGACTGACAGTCGGTGCCACAGCCGAACCTGACGACCCGGCTTGGGACTCAGGCATCGATCGTCTCTGTCCGGTCAGGCGCCACCATTCACGAGCGACATTCTCCTGTGTGCGGGGTTTTCGACCCGATGTGCCTGCTGTAGACTGTGCCTAGATTGCTGTGATGACTCTGACGTTTGAGATCCTATCAGTCACAGATCCGGATGCGCCGCCCCTGCCGGGGGTGGGATCGCGGACGGTTTTTGAGACGAGTGGCGGCACGATTGGTCGCCTCGCTGGCAATACCTGGGTCCTGCCGGCCGTGTCGGTGTCTGGTCATCACGCGAGGATCAGCTGGCAGGACGGTGTCTTCCGGATCGAGGACACGAGCAGATACGGCCTGTTCATCAATTCCCGTGAGCATCCTGTGAGCCGAGGCGTCTCACACCCGTTGGCGTCGGGTGATTTCGTCATCATCGGTCCCTACAAGTTCGGCGCGTCGATCGCCCAATTGGCGGTCGCGACCGATGATCCCTTTGCGATTCTGGCTGACCAGACGAATCCGCCGCTGAGGCCGGCGACGCCGATTGTGGCCACAGACGTGGAGAATCTGATTCCCGCGCAGGGGGCGCGTCTGGCCGAGGAGGTGGATCCGCTCAAGGCACTGGGCTTGTACCCGACGCCGCCGGGGGAGATGGACCGGCCCCGAGCGGAGGATCTGCAGCGGAGCGGACCCCTGGACCAGCACTACGCCCCGCCCGTTGTGCGGGCTCCAGCGGAGCCGGCCCCAGTGCCATCCGCCCCGGAGGTGATTCCAGACGACTACGACCCGCTCGCCGCGTCTGGCCCGTTGCTTGCCTACCCTGCGTCTGAGGCCGTGTCTGAGGCCAGCGAGAGTTCCAAGCCGGCTCCTGAAGCGCCGCCCAAACTTCCACCGGCACCGCCCATGGAGGTATGGCCTGAGGCGGCGGTTGACGTGCCGATTGAGGTGCGGCCTCCGTGGCCGTCGAAGGAACTCGTCACGCCGGCACCGGAGTCGGCCCTCAGCGAGCGACCGCCACCGCTGCCGGAGGCGTTCATCGAACCGGTTTCCGAGTTGCCGCTCAACCTGGAGGCGTTGTTGGCGGCGGAGCCTCCCGTGGAGCCGCCGGCGGAGGTGCCGTCCAAGGAGCCATCCGTCCCGGTGGCGACTTCGTCCGCGTCTTCCGTCGGAGATGCGGGACTGGCTGAACTGCTCGCCGGTGCCGGTCTCGACAACGTCACCGTGACGCCGGACTTTGCCCGCAACCTCGGGCAGATGTTGCTTGTCGTGATGTCGGGAGTCATAGACGTGTTGCGGGCTCGCGAAGAGGTGACGGACAAGTTTCGGGTGGCTCAGCCTCGACTCAGGCCCTCGGGCAACAACCCGCTGAAGCTCTCGGTGGATGCGCACGACGCTCTCTTCAACCTGTTTGTCAAGCGGAACGCAGCCTACCTGGGCCCGGTCGAGGCGTTTGAGGAAGCGTTTGATGAGTTGCGCTATCACCAGTTGGCGGAACTTGAGGGCATGCAGACCGCGTTTCAGTCTGTCATCGCTGACCTCCATCCGGATCGCCTGGAGGCTCAGTTCGACCGGCAAGTCACGTCGGCGTCGATACTGCCGATGCTCAGCAAGGGCGTGTACTGGGATCTGTACAGCGACATGGTCCAGCAGATTGTCGCCGACCGAGACAAGAGCTTCCGCTCGCTGTTCGTGGAACGCTTCGTGCAAGCGTACGAAGAGCAGTTTGAGCGGCTCAGGGAACAGCGCAAGGTGGAAGGCAACTAGTGTCGCTACATAACAAGGTCGTGTGGTCGGAAGGCCTCTTTCTCCAGCCGCACCATCTGCAGCAACAAGACCGGTACGTCGAGCGCTATGTCGAGACGCGGTGCGAGTCGCTCGTCCCGTACAGCTGGGGCTTCGCCGAGATCGAGTTGGAGCAGGACTTTCTCAGTATCGGGAAGCTGGGGATTCGGCGCGCGGTTGGCGTGTTCCCGGATGGCACGCCGTTTCGGGTGCCGGAGGATGGTCCGCCGCCGACGCCGATTGACGTGGGCCCTGAGGTGCACGACGAGCCAGTGTTTCTGGCGCTTCCGTTGCGTCGATCGGAGTCGCTCGACGTGGATCGTGACCCGGAAGAGGGTGGCCTGGCCCGACTCAGCGTGCGCGGGATCGAGGCGCGGGACGTGACGTCGAACAGCGCTGACGCCGCGTTGCTCGAAGTCGGCGCGCTGCGCACGCGGTTCTTGTTGGGAAGCGACGCAACCGAGGCCTACGCCTGCCTGCCGGTGGCACATATCGTCGAGTGTCGAGCCGATCAACACGTCCTGCTCGATGAGGGGTTCATTCCGACGGTGTTGCGTGCGCGGGCCGCGAGCCGCCTGGCCGCGTTCACGACCGAGCTCGTGGGCCTGCTCCATCACCGGGGGGAAACCCTGGGGGGACGGGTCGCGGCGACCGGCCGCGGCAGCGCGGCCGAGATTTCAGACTTCCTGATGTTGCAGGCGATCAACCGCTACGAGCCCTTGCTGGCACACTACGCCGATTCGCCGGTTCA
>CALBET010000365.1 GCA_937888665.1 uncultured Acidobacteriota bacterium | reverse complement strand
CTCATAGACCTGGCCCCAGTCGTCTATGTCGACAGCGCGTCGATCGGATGTCTCATGGATCTCTATCGGCAGTCGAACGCCGCCGGGGCCGCGTTGAAACTCTCAGGCGTCCAGAAACGGGTCGCCACCATGCTCGCCATGACCGGCGCCCAGCAGTTCATCGAGGTCCACGGCGACGAGCAGAGCGCGCTCGAAACCTTTGGGGAATGACATGCGCAGTATCACGACGACAGGCGGCGCAGAGGTCACCCTCGATGGCGACCTGCTCGCGGTGCTTGAGGCGCTGTACAAGGAGTTGAATACCAGGTACGCCCTCGACCGCACGTTTGAGGATACGGTGCGCGAGGTCAATCATCTGCTGGACCAGATGACCGAGGACGAACGACGCACCTACCTGGTGGAAAGCCTCTTCCTGAACACGGTGACGTACGAGAACGAGCGGCTCGGCGCCTACATGCGCAAGCTGACCGAGGACGCGTGAGCCTGACCGGGCGGCTATGTCCCTGAACCATCAGGCGACCCGGTTCAGGTGTTCCTGGCCGTGGAGCACGCTGGTGCTCACCTGCGACGGGCGGGTCGTGTGTGGGTGCGCCGACCCGTACGCGCAACGGGTACTCGGCGACGCCCGGACGCACACACTGGGTGACGTCTGGAGCGGCGACACCATCCGCAGCCTGCGGACCGACCTCAACCGCGGCGGCTCGACGTTCTGTGGCGACTGCCCCCTGAAATTGCCGCTCGCTGACGACGCGGCACCTGCGCCCCGTCCCGTCGACGCCGGGGCACTCCCATCGCGGCTCTACATCGAGTGCACCGCCGCGTGCAATATTTCCTGCCTCGAGGCCTGCTGCGCCCCTGAGACCGGCATCACGCGCACCCGTCAGGCAGGCATGCTCGACTTCGATCTCTTTGCCAGGGTGGTCGAGGAGACGGGCCCCTCGCTGGCGCGGATCGACTTCTTCAATTACGGCGAGGCGTTCCTCCACAAACGCGCGGTCGAGATGTGCGAACACATCAAACAGCGGTTCCCGCACGTCTACCTGTACACCAGCACGAACGGCCTCGCGCTGACGGAGGCACGAGCCCGGCAACTCGTGCATTCCGGGATCGACGAGGTGACGTTCTCGGTCGACGGGGCGTTCCCGGAGAGCTACGCCCGCTATCGTCAGCGGGGCGACTTCGACGTGGCACTACGCAACCTCCGCGCAATGGCAGATGAGAAGCGCCGCGCCGGCAGGGATCTGCCGTTCATCAACTGGCGCTACATCCTCTTCCAATGGAATGACAGCCCTGAAGAGATGAACCACGCGCGGGCGCTGGCCGAAGAGATCGGCATCGACCGTCTCACCTGGGAAATCACCGATCACCCGGAGTCGGCGTACTCGCGACGATTCGCCCCCGGCACGCGGGAGCACGCGGCGATCAGGCGGGAGATCTGGGACGACAGCAATCTGGGCAACGCGATTCCAGGCGCCACCCCACGCGCACGCATCGATCTGCGTCGCCTCGTCCCCGGGCTCCCGCTCATGGGCCGCCGCGGCGGCCGGATGCGGCTGCGCCCGCGGGTGAAGAATCTGTCCACGCGGCCGTTTCCCGCGCACGCGTCCTATGGGCGCCGCCTGGTGCGTCTCGGGGCACAGCTTCGCGGTGCAGACGGATCGATGACCGACCGCGACCACGCACGCGCGTGGCTCCCGTCAACCTTGGAACCGGGTCAGACGAGCGACATCCCGATCGAGATCCCGCTCCCTGACACACCGGGCCGCTATCAACTCACGCTTGATCTGGTGTCCGAAGGAATCGACTGGTTCGAGGCGTGCGGCTCGCCAACGACAAGCACGCCGCTCGTCGTGTGGTAGGAACGGAGTACTTAGTTGGCGAGGGGGGTCGGCACCTTGGCCGCGACGGCCTCGCCTACCGCGTCAACGACGGACGATGACTCGACGAGCTGCCAGGCGTCCGTCTCCTGCAGGAACTTCTCCGCAAACGCGGCATGCAGCTCATGACCGCCACGATGCGCCACGAGATGCCCGATCACCGGGGATCCCAACAGCGCCAGGTCACCAATGGCGTCCAAAATCTTGTGGCGAACGAACTCATCTTCGAACCGGAGTGAGTTGTTCAAGATGCCGGTCTCACCGAGCACCACCGCGTTGTCGAGCGACCCACCCAGCGCGAGTCCCTTCTTCCGCAGCATCTCGACTTCCTTGAGGAACCCGAACGTCCGGGCCGGCGCGATCTCGTCCACAAATGACTCCTCCGTGACCCGGAGCGTATGGGTCATGTGCCGCAGGAGCGGGTGGTCGAAACTGATGCTGTAGGTGACCTTGAAGTGGTCGGACGGATACAACGCGATGCTCTTCTCCCCGCGTGTCAGTGACACCGGACGCAGCACTTTCAGATACTGCCGTGGACGCGTGAGTCGCTTCAACCCGGCCTCGTGCACCAGGTAGACGAACGACGCCGCGCTGCCGTCCATGATCGGCACTTCTGGCTGATTGAGCTCCACAATGACGTTGTCGACACCCAGGCTGACAAGCGCTGCCAGCAGGTGCTCAACCGTCTCCACCGTGCCGGCATCGCGTGACAACGCGGTGGCGTAGTGGAGTCGGTCGACATTCTCGACCGTGGCGGGAATCTCGATACCACCCAGGTCGGCCCGTCGGAAACGGATGCCGCGACCGGCTCGCGCCGGCCTGAGTGACATGGTCACCTTCTGACCGGAATGAAGACCGATTCCCGAGCAGGAGACGGAACGGCGAATGGTGTGTTGCGCGTCAGTCACAGATCGGAATACCCCCAAGAAGCTAACGACCGACAATTGTTAAAGCAAAAGCGATACCGGTCGTACGACCTACTGACAGTGTCCGTAAATAACCGTATATCAACGACTTATCCAATTTGTGTCAGTTTACAGATCACAACATCTCGTGAAGTGTGGCTAAACAGACACACCGAGGGCGGCGATAAGTGTGGCTTTTGTACCACAGAACGGCCGTATTGTCAGCTACTTAGCCGTTTTTTCCTTTCTGAGCAACACGGCGGACAGATACTGTCCCGTGACCGAAGCCGGCGAAGCCGCGACCTCTTCGGGGGTGCCAGAGGCCACCACGCGTCCACCGCCGGCTCCGCCTTCCGGACCAAGATCGATCACATGGTCCGCATTCTTGATGACATCGAGATGGTGCTCGATGACGATAACGGTGTTGCCCTGGCCGACCAGCTGCTGCAGCACGTCGAGCAGCTTCCGCGTGTCCTCGAAGTGGAGCCCGGTCGTCGGTTCATCGAGAATGTAGACCGTGCGGCCGGTGCTCCGCTTGGAGAGCTCCTTGGACAGCTTCACCCGCTGGGCCTCCCCGCCAGACAGCGTCGTGGCTGACTGCCCCAGTGTGACGTACCCCAACCCAACCTCTTGCAACGTTCTCAGTTTGGTGGCAATCGAGGGGAAGTTCTCGAGCAACGGCATCGCCTGGTCCACGGTCAACTCCAACACATCGGCGATCGACGCTCCGCGGTAGCGGATCTCCAGCGTCTCGCGATTGTACCGGCGTCCCTTGCACTGCTCGCAGGTCACGTAGACGTCCGGCAAGAAGTGCATCTCGATGGCGATGAGGCCGTCACCCTGGCACGCCTCGCATCGACCACCCTTGACATTGAACGAGAAACGCCCCGGTCGATACCCCCGCGCCTTGGCATCGGGCAGCATGGCGAAGAGCTCACGAAGAAAGATGAACAGCCCGGTGTACGTCGCGGGATTCGACCGAGGCGTGCGGCCGATGGCCGACTGGTCGATCTGAATCACCTTGTCGACCAGCTCTACGCCGTCGATCCCACGGTGCGCCCCCGGCACGGTCGCCGCCCGATAAAAGTCACGGGCCAGTGCCCGGTACAGGATGTCATTGATCAGCGTCGACTTCCCGGAACCGCTGACGCCGGTGATCGCAGTCAGGAGTCCGAGCGGGATGGCCACGTCGATGCCGGTGAGGTTGTTGGCGCTGGCGCCCCTGATCACCAGCTGGCCGCGGTCCGGCGAGCGGCGCACCGTGGGCGTTGGAATGGTGCGCTCGCCCCGCAGATACCGGCCGGTCAACGACGGATGCCCAGTGGCCAGCAACTCGGCCGGTGTGCCCTGGAAGATCACCTCGCCGCCGTGTTCACCGGCTCCCGGTCCCAGGTCCACGAGGTAGTCCGACGCCCTGATCGTCTCCTCGTCATGCTCGACGACGATGACGGTGTTCCCCAGATCCCGGAGCCGGGCCAGGGTCGCCAGCAGGAGTTGATTGTCACGCTGATGCAGGCCGATGGAGGGCTCATCCAGGACGTACAGCACCCCGGTGAGGCTGGCCCCGATCTGTGTCGCCAGACGAATGCGCTGCCCTTCCCCGCCGGACAGCGTGGCCGCGCTGCGCGCCAGCGTCAAGTACCCGACACCGACGCCGTCTAGGAACCCGAGGCGGTCTCGGATCTCGCGCACCACGCGCCCCGCCACGAGCGATTCACGCGCGGTCAGGTCGAGCGCCCCGAATACGTCGACGGCCTCGGCGATCGGCAGCTTCGTAAAGTCGCCGATGGTGCGGCCCTTGACTCGCACCGCGCGGCTCTCGGCACGCAGACGCTCCCCGTGACACTCCCCACAGGTCTGCAGCGACCGCAACGGCTCAAGGAGTTCCTGCTCGGCCCAGCTGCCTGCACTGTAGCGACGTCGCAGATTCGGGACGATGCCTTCGAAATCGCGACCGAATGGAGCCGTCGCGCGAGCGCGGCTGGTCGTGCCCACCGGCCCGTCGGGTTGACGCTGTGTCGTCGTCGGACCGTACAGCAGCAACTCCCGATGCTTCTTGGGCAGGCGGTCGAACGGGGTCTGCAGATCGATACCGAAGTGCCGTTCGAGTCCGACCAGCGCCTGGCGAACAAGCGTCTTGTCTCCGGCGGCCCACGGAGAAATCGCCCCATCCTTCAGCGATTTCGATCCGTCCGGCACGATACGCGCCGGGTCGAAGTCGTCGACCGCTCCGAGCCCCTGACAGGCCGGGCAGGCCCCCTGCGGCGAATTGAACGAGAACACCCGTGACGTCAGCTCCGGCATGCTGATGCCACACGTGGCGCAGGCGAGCGTCCTGGAGAACAGCCGGTCGCCTCCCCCCAACGTATTGATGATCACCACGTCATCGGCCAGCTCGAACGCCAGCTCGAGACCAGTCCGCAAACGCCGATCCACGCCTGGCCGGACGACCAGTCGATCGACCATCACCTCAATGTCGTGATTCCGCCGACGCTCAAGGGTAAGCTCCTCATCGAGGGACCGAAGCTCTCCATCGATCCGGACCTTCGTGAACCCCCGGGCCCGCAACGCAGCGAGTTCCTTCTTGAATTCCCCCTTGCGCCCGCGGACGATCGGCGCCAACACGTTGACCCGCTCGTCCCTCGGCCCTCGCAGCACCATGTCCACGATGCGCTCGACCGACTGACAGCTGATCGGGCGATCGCACTCGGGACAATGCGGCACGCCCGTATTGGCGAACAGCAGTCGGAGGTAGTCGTAGATCTCGGTTACCGTACCGACGGTGGAACGGGGATTCGCACCGGTGGTCTTCTGCTCGATGGAGATGGCGGGCGACAAGCCGTCGATCTGATCGACGTCCGGCTTTTCAACCTGTTCGAGGAACTGCCGGGCGTAGGCGGAGAGCGACTCCACATAGCGTCGCTGTCCTTCGGCGTAGATGGTGTCGAAGGCCAGCGACGATTTGCCGGACCCTGACAGCCCGGTCACGACGATGAGGCGGTCACGAGGGAGGCTGACGTCGACACTCTTGAGATTGTGCACGCGGGCGCCGCGCACTTCGATGCGATCGTGAGACATAGCACCGTGGACGGCCTGCGGTTCCCTGGCTGAGTCGGTGGTCTCGCGACGCACCCCTCTGCGCGCTCCCCACGCGCTGATCCAAACTCATGATGTTATCACGCGGTGCCGCCGCGGCCCGGCAGCGGAACCCTAGTACTACTTTGGCAGATCTGCAGTCTCACCGACCGCAGCGCCTCGATGCGTACCGTGGCGCAGGCCT
>CALBET010000364.1 GCA_937888665.1 uncultured Acidobacteriota bacterium | reverse complement strand
GCCTCGGTGAGGAAGTCGCCCAGGTGACCCTCGATGACCCGGTAGAGGAGATCTGGCTCGGGCTCTCACAGTGGCGATGGGAGTCCGGCTACTACGCCCAATCGGGTGTTGAGAACGTGTTTTCAAGGTACAAAGCAATCTTTGGTGGTCATCTTCGAACAAAACGACAGGACAGTCAGCAACGGGAGGCGCAGATCGGCTGCGCCATCCTCAACAAGCTACGCGCGCTGGGCAGCCCGACGTCGGTTCGTGTCGAGTAGCTCCAAGGCTCAGGCCAGAGGTCTCAACATGCCGTTCGAAATCCCTATCCGCATACCCGGCCAACACCAGCTTTCTCCAGTCGATCTCGACGGGCTGATTCATCAACGGGCGTCGCTCTCGAAGCACGCGCAGACGAGCTGTATCATGAGGTAGGGATACGAAGCGGCGGCCTCTTCCCCCGGGTAGGCTCCGCTTGGAGCGGTACAATTTGCGCACTTGCCGCCGAATCCGCCGTAAGGATAGCCAAACCCCAGCGCATGCAATTCTGTCCAGCCGCCGTAGTACCAGGGCCCGGGATTGCCGTGCTCGTAGAACCATGTGGCCACGCCATCTGTCCCGGGGTAGTCCTTCGAGTCCGGAAACGCCCCTTCGGCGGCGAAGGCCAGGTTCTCACCGCCTACTTCTGAGCAAGCGTCGTCACATGTCTGTGCGGGCGCGCCCACATACCAGCAGAAGCCGTAAAGATCCGCTGGGCCGCCCGTGAGGCTTGTCCCGTCGATGACCGCGCAGGAGCGAGCTGTATCGAAGGAGTCTGTATCATTCCCGAAGTTGGGATCCGAATCGCCACCATCAGAGCGGTCAGAGTCCGTGTCTGCAGGCGTACTGACGTCTTCCTGGTCCACCGAGGGAATGTAGCCACGGCAGCTCAAGATGAGCGCCAAGAGCACAAGAAGAGAATTCGGTCTCAACGTTGCACCGCGGCGTAGCGCTCGTGAGGCCGACATCACGGATAGCCGGCCTTGCAGGCCATGTACATGTGCGCAGGGAAGAGCATCTCATCGCCGACGGTGCTCTCGTGTGCCTCAGCGAAGGTCAGCCCAGGAAGGACGTGCTCGAGCCGATGGGCGTTCGCGTAGTTCATATGATTGGGGTTGGGGTAGTCCAGGTCCTCGTCTACGGGAACCTCGTGCACTCCACTCCGCGTCCAGCGCGCTGAATAGTCCTGGTTCTCGTCGACGTGGCGCAGCGCGTACATACGATCTGCCGGCACGTTGTGCGGTGCGTCCATCCACATGGCCAGATCTTCGGCCTGGTTGTTCGGTTGAATCGGATCGCCCCCGCCGGAGATCAAGATGACGCCCGCCACATCGACCCCCGGCTGTCGAATGTTGTAGGCCGTCTGGTTGGCGCCCTCGGAATACCCGGCCAACACGAGCTTGCTCCAGTCTATTTCGTCCGCCTGCGTCAGGAACTCGTCGAAGCCGAAGTCCTTCGTGGGATCCTGTTGGGCTCGATCCCGTAGCCCGACAAGCGTAGCTTCGAGACGAGCTCTGAACTCGTCACGGAACTTGCGATTGCGCTCGGTCTCGATGCAGGTCTCCATGGCGGTGTCGTCGCCCATGTTGCCCAGGAAGTTTCCACAATAATCGCGAGTGGACCGGTTCGCCCGGTTCGGCGCGTCGTTCCAACGCAAGGCGACGGTGCGAAAGCCCGCCTGTGCGTAGGCCGCCAGTACCCGCCTGACGCCGTTTGGATTCCCGGCGTTCCCCGGCAACATCACAATGAGCTTCTCGTGCCACTGGCCGTTCGGCACGAACACCAGGTGCTGCGCCCACCCGTCGCGCTCGAGATTGGGGTCCCGCTGCGAAAAGTCGATCGCCGGAGGGCACCACGGCATGGGAGTCCCCAAACCTTGTGGATGCAGGAACGGTCCGCCGATGATGGGGGGATGAACGTCGCCGCCGTGGAATCCTGGGAATCCAATGAGGACGTCGCCCAGGGGATTCCACTGCCAGTCGTTGGTCAGAAACGGCGGCAGCGGGTCCAGATCGTCCGGGAGGGGAGGCGGACCCGGCGGTGGCGGAGCCCCTCCCATACCGCCCTGTTGGGTCGGCGGCATCGCCGCACGGATCAAGCCCTGTTCCACAGAGTCGCCAACTTGTTCGGCCTCGACAGGGATGAACGGCTCCATACTGCCGCCGTTCACGTCATAGGATTCCACACCGCTGTGGCCACAGTCATCACAGCAGGTCGCGTCGGGGTTGAAGAACCGCAACGTATCCCCGCACTCGGCCGGTCCCGTATTCGCGGGCCCGTCACCCTTGAAGCTGGCGAGGAGCGTGTGATCAAACATCCGAGTCCTCAGTACTTGGCGGCTACGATGATCTTCAGTGAACCCGATCCGCTCTCGGACTTCCAGCGAATCCCGGGCTGCCACATCGCCTTGGTGGTGACGTCGGCGAGCGTCACCGTACCGCTGTTCCAGGTCGTGTTCGAGGAACCCGTCTGCTCGGTCGCCTTCGTCGCCCACGTCGACGGCTTGTTCAAGTCGTTGGTGAAGGTCCGGTAGACCGGCTGCCAGTACACCGTCCCCGAGCCCACCGTGTACACGACCGCGTACATGATCGAGGACATCCCGACGATGGGCACCGGTCGTCCGATAGGCAGGTAGTGGTACTGCGAAGTGCCCGACTCGGCCGTGGTCGGCCCGACATTCACATCCTGCGACGCGACGATCCGGCCCTCGCTGTGGAGCGTGCCGCTGAGCACCAGGCGACCGTCGGACACACCCGACGACGAGCTGACCTGGGCGATAGCCTGCACCCACATAGCGCTGGTCTCAGCGGAGACGTCCAGGTCGTCGGTCTTGTAGCCATCGGCATCGAGCGTTGCCCCCGACGCCGACGAGACGGTGTTCGTCTCGCTGGTGAGCACGTCGGCGGTGAGGAACTTGGTCCGGGCCTCGAGGTTGGTCGAGCCGTTCTGCATGTTCAACACAGTCCGCAGTTTGCTCCCCCCGAAAAGGAGCACCCAGCGCGACCGGAGCACGGTCGTCCAGGTGGTGCTGTCCGAGACGACGTTCGCCGCGACCTGGGGGATGACTGTGACTTCGCTCATGATGGACTCCTGGATCGTGACCGGACACTCCCGCAGCGCCGTCCCATCTGTCTACCCCCCCCAGAAAGGCACTGTCAAGCTATATTTTCAGGAGTTCGGCTCCGCGTTGAACTTGAACCTGCACTTTCATTGCATCGTCTTCGACGGGACATTCTCCGGCGGATAGGGATTCCGAACGGCATGTTGAGAGTATACCTTGTCGTTGGGTTCTC
>CALBET010000363.1 GCA_937888665.1 uncultured Acidobacteriota bacterium | reverse complement strand
TCGCGCGGGGGCCTTGCTCTTCCGGGCTCCTGGTGACGGGGGTTCGGCTTGAAACGTCATCTGACGGGCGTCTTTCTTGGCCTGCATACGCTCGGTGTAGCTTCCGATCTCCTGGTGACGGGGGTTCGGCTTGAAATGGCTACGGTTGCGGCGCGACGCAACACACCACCCGTTGGCCCATCGCTGCGCCACCACTGTCGCAAGTTTTGAAGCAACCTGTCGGGCAGCACGGTCTGGCAATCCTTGTTGCCTTTCCCGGCGCGGACGACATCGACACCGCGCTCACTGTCGATGTCGTTGGCTTTAAGCCGAGATGTGATTGTCGCTGAACAATGTGGCTTCGCGACTTTGAATCAGGCCTGGGTGCCAGGGTGTCATCCTGAGCGGCGCATGCCGTGCAACCTATGATATCATCACCGAAAGCGGCGTCCGGGCGCGAGCTCGCCCGCTGGTGGTAGGAGATTTATGGTTGACTGGTCCGGACTCCCCGCCGTCGTCGGCCTGCCGTATCGAGAAGCGCTCGAGGCGCCGGGGCGCGAGCGTCAGGTGTGGGGCCTGTTGCAGACCGCGTATAACGCCCTGCGCCTGTCGAGCGTGGTGCTGCTGGCTGACTATGTCGACACCGGCCGAGTCGATCCGCGGATCGCCCGGCACCTCGCTGGTCTTCGCCGGCCCTGCTTCTCAACGTGGTACGCGCTCACTTCAGCGCTGGTTAAGCGAAGGCGAAGTCGCCTTGAGAGCGTCGCCCAGGCCTGGCTCGCCCTCTGCGGGGACACTGACGGGGTGACCTTGGGACTGCCGCGGATCAACGTACACGAACCGACGAATCCGCTTACCTCGGCTTGGGCGCTGCGCAACCTGCTCGGGCACGGTGGGATGCTCGACGAGTCTCTGCTGCGGGTGGCGGGAGAGAGGCTGCCAAAGGTGCTCGAAGCCCTGCTCGACCACCTGCGGCCGCTTTGGTCGTTGCGTCTGCAGGGAGAGGTGATGGGCGACGCTCCGCGCTTCCTCATCGAGGATCGTGCCGTGCCAGCAGGCCCGCTGGTGCGCCTCACCGCTAACGCCAGCGACCCTTTCCTCATCCTGGACGGGTACGGTCGGACAGGCGTGACGATGCTGGGGGCACAGGGCCGCAGCGACCACCCCGACCTGGTCGAGAGCCTCTACGCGCTGCTCCGCGAGCAGCGGGTACCGGCGACTGCGCGGCGGGCGGACTCTGACGCCGCGTCGGTATTGGAGTCCGCGCGAAGCCGCGCGGCGGTGACAATCGACGCAGTGGCCGGCAGCGGCTTCGACCGCGCCACCCATGTCGACAGGTTGTGTGCTCGCGAGCTTCGCAGCGCGCTGACGTCGCCTGGCCGGGCCATACTCATCAGCGGGCCCGCCGGATCGGGAAAGTCCTCCCTTCTGTACGACCTAACCGACGAGCTCCTCGAACGCGGGGACCCCGTCATCCTGCTGCGTGGTGGCGTGGACTTCAGGGCCGAGGGGAGCGTCACGCGACAGCTGGTCGCGGTTATGGCCGAGGCGTTGGGGCTCGACGGCGCCGACTATGGCTCGGTTCGCGATCTGTTGGGGCACGTCGATCGACTCTGGGAACAGTGGGAGCGGCCTCCCCGATTGGTGATCGCGGTTGACGCCGTGGACGAAGCGCCCTTGGTGCGACCGCTGCTGGCAGCGCTCGACAACGTCGCGCCGCTGCTCCGCGAGATGCCCTTCTTGCGGGTCGTGGTGACCATCCGACGCGGCGCGTGGGACGCAGTGGTCCGCGGTCACAAGCTGTTGCAGCGACCGGGTGCGGGCCCCCTGACTAACCTCGCTGGCTGGCTGGCGCCGGTGCAGACCGAAGGCGCCCCGCCGGGCATCAGCGTGGGCGCGTTCTCCACCGGAGAGGCCCGTGTGGCGTACGAGACCCGCCGCGGGGTCCTGCCGCCCGCAGACTCGGTGCCTGGGTGGGACCTGCTGCCTGCGGAGGTCAGGCGCCTGTTGGCCAGCCCGTTGCTGCTCGACATGTTCGTGCAGGTTTGGCGAGGCCGCGCCGACCTACCCTCGGATCTGGACCGCACAGCGCTGTTCGCGGCGTACTTGGACCGGCTGGTCGAGCGCCACCCCGGGATGGCGGCGACCCTGGACAAACTCGGCGAGTGGCTCGCCGGCAGCTCGAGCACACGGTTCGCTGCGGATCGCGTCACGGAGCTTGTGCGCAAATGGCGGAGTCGGCTCGGGATCGCCGGTCCGGAGGGCGTTCTCGGCTTGGATCCCATCGAGGCGCTCGAGTCAGCCGGGATCCTCGCGGTCGATGATGACGACTGGCGGTTCACCCATGAGGAGTTCGCTGCGCTCGTGCTTTACCGCTGGTACGGGCGGCGAGGGTTGCGGGATCTTCGAGCGGCCTGTGACGAGGGGCATGAGACGTCTGTTGATCTGCCACCGCGGCACGTGCTCGCCGCTTTGCGACGACGCGCGGCGGATATCGCCACGGACGCTGACCCGCGGCAGCTCGCGGAGCTGCTGGATCCGGCCGTCCGGTCGATGGCTTTCGTGCGTCGCAAGAGCGGGCTGTGGGCCTGGGCCTACATTCAGCTCATCTTCGCCTCCGGGATTCACCTCCTGTTCACCTGGATCGCGGCCAACGTCGCCAGCTCGGACGGACGCTTCGAGGTGCTGTGGCCCACCCTGCGCGACCTGCTGCACCGCGCGGGCACGAAAGGCCAGGACGTCGTCGTGCGGCTCGGTGATGCGTCGCGCGGCTCGTTCTGGCGAAGTCTTCGCCTAGCGCTAGCCGTGCGCGACGCCGCCCAGTCACTGCGCCGGCAGGGCGCCGCGGCTGCGGCCGAGCCCGCGCTGATGGCTGTGCTGGAGGTCCTCGCGTCTACGCGCGCGAGCTGCGGTTGGTGGCGAAGAACGGCGCTGGCGCGGGCCCAGCTGCTCGCAGGCGCGGAGCTGGCCGAGGTCCGCGCGGACATCGGCGACGAGGTCGGTGCGCGTGCGGCGCGGCGCGAGGCGTTCGACGCCATTGGCGGGTTCCACCCCCACCTCGGAGGCTGCCATGCGGCGCCACCGCTGCGACTTGCCGTCGCAGTCGACCTCATCGAGGCCGGCGAGACAGACGACGCCGAAGCGGTCATCCGTCGCGAACTCGACACTACCGCGGCCGTCGTCGGCGCCCTCGACGACGCCCCGGAGGCGGTGGACAACCAAGTGCTGTGCCTATCGATACTGGGCCGGATCGCGCCCGACGAGGCCCGCGCTCTGCTGGTCGAGTTGGCCGAAGCTTTGTGCAACAAGAGGTCGACGGACGCGAGCGTGGCGCGACTCGCGGATAAGGCCCTGGAGGCGCTCGCCGACCTCTCCGAGAGCACCGTCGAGCTTCATCGTCGCCGTGTCGAGGTCCTGCAAGCGTCCCCGGAGTTGGCAAAGGAGCCGTTCTGGCTTGTCTCCGCCCTCGAGGATCTGGCAGAGGCGCTCGAGGGCACGGAAGAGGTGGACGAAGCGCGCGCGACGCTCGAGCAGGCCGTCACGATACGCGGGCGTTTCAGCGATTTGGACGACGAGGACGAGCACGGCGTGGCGCAGCACGCGCGTTGCCTCGGCGCGCTGGGCAAGCTAACTCAGGACACCGGGCTGCTGCAGCAAGCGATCTCGCTGCGCGAACGCGTCATGAGGAGCGATGCAGAACCGGATGACCTCGTGTTCTGTCTGCTGGACCTCGCGCAGGCCCACGAGGACCGTTCAGAGTCGGACCAAGCGTTGGCAGCGTGGGAGCGTGTGGATCGCGTCTGTCTAGCGTGGGAGCAGAGGGGGGGCGCGCAGCATGGATCGCTGCGCCTCATGCAGTGCCACGCCATGTCGCAGGCCGTGACGTTGCTGGCCAGCCGCGGCGACCGAGAGGCGAGCCGGAAGCTCGCCCAACGCGCGGTCGAGCTGTATCGAAAGCTGCCCGCCGTGGAGTGGGGTGTGGGCCCCGCCGAGCGCCACGCTGCGTGCGCGTGGCTCATCGGGCTCGGTGAGGAGGACGCCGTCGCTCGGCTACCCGCTGCGCTTCGGACCGTGGCAGTGGAAGGCTTCGCGTCGCTTCGGGACAAGACCGGACGTTGAACACAACCGGCCACATCAACATCGGGGCCCTCTCTGTATCCGCCACGTCATCATGTGGGTGCCTGGGCTGACTCGGGTATAGACGGGAAGTCGACGCGACCGTCAGCGAGCAAAGAGGGCCACGTCTTGCTGAGAGGCTCAGAACGGCCTTTGTGGACGCGAGGGTGGCGAGGACGGCATCAAGCTAAACGAGGGCAGGATCCCCGCCCTCGCCGAGCGCATCCATGGCAGGTGAGGGGGACCCATCCAGAGTCAGGCGTCCGCGGAGGTGATGTACCACTCGATGATGACGGCGGTGATGAACCCGATGAGCTTCAGGTCCGATGCGGTCATCCTGACTAGGTCCTTCGGCTGATAGTGAACGCTGAGGTTCCCCACCGTCCGAACCGTGTTCAGGTACGAGTAGACATTCTTGGGAATGTGCTTATTCGTGTGAAGAGCCTCAATTTGCTCGAAGAGAGGCTTGTTGGACGGTCCGAGGTGCTTGGTATGTAGCGGCGTTATCACCTCCTCGGTGACCTTGCGGGCTCTCGCGATCCCGGCCTCTGGCTCGATTGTGCCGAGTTGATCGATGGTCGACAGGAGGTCGAGTAGGTTTGGCCCGACCACTCTGAGTTCGGGGTTGGCTACGGTCGACAGGAGCCTGCGTCGCAGGGCAGCGAGGT
>CALBET010000362.1 GCA_937888665.1 uncultured Acidobacteriota bacterium | reverse complement strand
TCATTCCCCGGCACCGCGGGGCTGGAGTCGGCCATCACCAATCTCACCTTGCCTATCATACCCGTTGGCAACTCCATCACACCGCAGGCTGACTCTATCACTGGCCATCATCGCCGCGCTCGGGCTCCCGATCGGCAGCGGACGCGCCGAGTAGCGCCGCGACTGCGCCGATGACGCCGACGAGGGCGGCCCCTGCCAGGTAGTCGACAGTCTTGTCGGCTCCCTTCCTGCGCTGACGGCGGCGTGTGACCACAAGGTTCGGGTTGTCGCGGCGAAGGCGAACCAGCGTTACTTCTGCCTCGCGAAGAATCTCGGAGGGCCGAAGGCCGATCTGGGCACCGATTTCGTCGAGCTGGATGACCGTCGCGGCGGTGCCTCCGGCCTCGATTCTCGCATACGTGGACATGCCGATGTCCAGGTTTGTCGAAATCTGCTCCCGGCTCAGACCCCGACGCCGCCGGTGGTACTGGATGACCGCACCCACCACCTCCGGGAGCGAAGTCATCGCGGTTCTCCGCTGTCTCGTGGCCACCAGTCCTCCTCCTTGACAGCTCTGCCGTGCAGAGCTACAACTCAAATTGTTAGTTGGCAGGCAATCAATTAAGCCATCAGCCAACGAATAGGTTGAGTTTTCCATGGATGGCGGGGCGACGCAATGAACCGGGTGCTGCGACCAAACTCGCAGTCAGTGCACGGGCACAGGCGTGTCGGAAAGGGCCGCGCAGCGATATGCGGCGCGCGGGTCAATCTCTTGCGTCCCCGCGGGGCAGCGGCGGTACCGGAGGGGAAGCGGTGACTACGCGCCTGCCCAGACTGCTGACCACGGCGGCCGTCGCGGAGTGGTTGGGATACTCGACCCGCCATGTGACGCGCCTGGCGCGTTCCGGGGACCTCCCCGCGCGGGTCGTGGGTGGGCAGTTCCGGTTCCGTGAAGACCACTTGTTGGCATGGCTGGAGCGTCAACCTACACCCACGGTTGAGGTGCGTGACGAACCCGTGAGGCTGAAGGGCTCCCTTCGGCCTCTCGGAGCGGTGGAGCTGTAGAATGAAGCTGAAACAACGATCTGGCTGCTGGCACATCGACTGGACGGACCCCGATGGCCAGCGGCACCGAAAGTCGCTCAAGCTCCCGGCTACGGCGTCCAGGCGAAAAGCGCTGGCCAAGGCCACCGAGTACCAATCTGCTGTCTTGCTGCGACTGCGCGAGGGCGAGCGGCCCGCGTCGATCCCCTGCGACGTATCCGGGCTCGCTGCGGAGTACCTGCGATGGGTCGAGGTCCACCGCGCGGAGAGCACCGCGGTCACGTACCGGTCGGTTCTGCGCACCCACGTCGCCCCGTTCTTCCGTGGCACAGACGCGCGACGCATCGACGCCGGCGCGGTGGAGCGACTCAAGGCCAACATTTCCGCCAAAGGGCTGTCGCCGATCACGGTGAACGTGTGCCTTATGGCGCTGATGGGCGTGTTCGACCACGGGCTGAGGCTTGGCTACCTCAAGACCAACGTGGTGCGAGGAGTCGAGATCTTGCCCGTCCCCGAGTCCGAGGCCAGTTGGTACACCGCCGAAGAACGCGACGTCTTTCTCGCCGCAGCCCGGCGCCATGAACCTCAGTGGTGGACGTGGTTCGCGTTCGCGTTCCACACGGGCGTGCGGATCGGCGAACAGCGCGAACTCCGCTGGCTGGACGTAGAGCTGGCCGAGGAGCGTGTGGCAATCCAGCGCAAGGTGCTCAACCGCAAGGTCGGGCTACCGAAGGGGCGCAAGACGCGGATGCTTCCGCTCAATGAGGTTGCCCAGCGCGCGCTTGAGGAGATACGCGGCGACGCTACCCCGCTGCCGGACTGTCTGGTGTGGCCGAACCGAAACGGCAACTGGCGCGGCGCCGGCGTTGCGCGGACGGCCCTGGGGCGGATCGCCAAGGCCGCTGGCCTACCGGTAATCAAGCACCACGGCACGCGGCACACGTTCTGCTCGGCCGGCGCCCGGATCGGCATCCATCCGCACGTGCTCCAGCGGCTGGCGGGGCACGCGAGTATCACGACCACGATGAAGTACTTCCACGCTGTGGAGGCGGACCTGTGTGAGGCGGTCCACCTCATCGGCGGGGGTCGCCGGACGAAGCTTCGCGTTGTTGGACGAGACTGAGAAAATGGCACATCTACGTCACATGGTACATGAGCCTGGAAATGCACCTCGTCAGCAACGGCACGGAGACGGAACCGGTGCTTAAAGGTCCTTAAAGCCGTCCCCGGGGCGTGTCGCGCCGTTTCAACCCCTGGA
>CALBET010000361.1 GCA_937888665.1 uncultured Acidobacteriota bacterium | reverse complement strand
ACCTCGTCGCCGATCAACGTGGGATGGGTATCGCGCTGCACATGCACGACGCTACCGTCTTGAATGTTCGTGCGGGACCCAACGCGGATCCGGTTGACGTCCCCCCTGATCACCACGTTCATCCAGATGCTGCTCTCCTCGCCGATCTCCACGTCGCCAATGACCTGCGCGCTGTCGTCAACAAACGCCGTGGGAGCGACTCGAGGGGAGCCTGCGCGGTGGGACCGGAGCATCTGCGCGAATTATACGTCGAACGCGCCTGGGCCAGAGCCAACGCCATCGATGCGCGTGGCATAATGGCCCCATGAGGGTGCAGGATCGTCTTGGCCGGCCGCTCGCGAACCTCCGCGTGTCGGTCACCGACCGGTGCAATCTCCGATGCCAGTACTGCATGCCGGAACGGGACTACGTGTGGCTGCCGCGCGCCGACATTCTGACGTTCGAAGAAATCGAGACGCTGGTTGACGTGTTCGCCTCGCTGGGCACGACGAAGGTTCGGCTCACCGGAGGCGAACCACTGCTCCGCAAGGACCTCCCCGACCTGCTCCAACTCTTGAGTCGAAAGTCGGCGCTGACTGACCTCGCGTTGACCACGAACGGCATCCTGCTGGCGGACCAGGTCACTGCCCTCCGCGCCGCCGGCTTGCCGCGACTCACGGTGAGCCTCGACACCCTGCACGCCGACCGTTTTCAGGCCTTGACGCGTTTCAATAGCCTGGACGCCGTCCTGCGCGGTCTCGATGGGGCGGCCGCCGCCGGGTTCGACAGCGTCAAGATTGACACGGTCGTCATCCGCGGCGTGAACGACGACGAGCTGGTCCCCATGCTGGAGTATGGCCGGGGTCTCGGGGCGGAAGTCCGGTTCATCGAGTACATGGACGTCGGCGGCGCCACCCGCTGGTCCATGGACGATGTCGTGTCGCGCCGAGAGATGCTCCTCGGGTTGTCCGCGCACTATGGCGCCATCACGCCGGTCGACGAGCAGACGGCGGCTCCGGCTGACCGATTCACGCTACCGGACGGCACCGTGTTCGGGATCATCTCCTCGACCACGGAACCGTTCTGCCGTCAGTGCGACCGAAGTCGACTGACCGCCGACGGACTCTGGTATCGCTGTCTCTATGCCCGCGAGGGCACCGACCTGCGGGGCCCGCTCCGGGCCGGCCTCGGAACAGATGGCCTCCGCCGCCTGATCGGCGAGACGTGGGAGGCCAGAGACGACCGAGGCGCCGAAGACCGCCTGGCCTCCGAGGACCGATCGCGCCTCATCCCGGTCGAGACCCTGCAGGACCAGCCCCACCTCGAGATGCACACCCGCGGCGGGTAGGGAGCATGCGCGGCGTCACGCCGGCCTTCTACGCGCCGATGATGATGGTCGAGGAGGGTCGATGTCCTCTTCGCGGACGCAGTCACCGGATCGTACTTTCCGATGCGGCATCGAGGCCCAGCTCGGACGGACGACCCTCCCCGTTTGTCGCTGTGCCATGTGTCCTGGGTCTCACGGCTGTCATTGCGGCGTATCTGCCGGCCAGCCGCGCCACGCGACTCAACCCGGTGACTGCCCTCAGAGACTAGCAGCCCGTGGTGACAGTCACGCTGCATTCGACGGGCGCTTTTTCCGGCTGCCGGCGTTGCTGCAACGGCCGGACGCGCTGGGCGACAGGGCGGCCCTCTCCGAGGAAGAGGTGGCCACCATGCAGGCCCCACGCCCGCAACGCTCTCACCGTCTGGGGCGACGCGGTGTTCGGTGACAGCGTCTTCGTGCGGGCCCTCACCGCGCTGGAGCCACCCGCCGATGACCAGCCGGCGGCGGCCAAACCGGGGTTCTGGTACGAGTTTGCCTGCCACCAGGGGAACTACTACGCCGCCGAGCTGACGCTGCGCTCGACGCGTGCCGCGGAGGCACAGGCCAGGTAGGAACCGCCGGCGCTCGACGACCAGCCGCGGAGCCTCAGCATGACCATACGACTACGGCGCGCCGGTCTACCCACCTGGCCGCGCTGGCCTTTCCTTATCGTCAGGCTCCTGCTCGTCGGCGCGGCCGGCTGCTCGCAGGCGCCGCCGGCGGCGCCAGCGCCGTTCGAGGTCGTCGAGGCGTCCATCTCCGAGCTCGGCGCCGCGATGAACGAGGGCCGGATCACCTCTGAGCAGCTCGTCCAGCGGTATCTGGCTCGCATCGAGGCGTACGATGACCGCGGACCGGCGCTCAACACCATCATCGCGCTGAACCCGGACGCGGTGGCGACCGCGCGCGCGCTCGACGCCGAGCGCCGCGCCACTGGCGCCCGCGGTCCGCTGCACGGCGTGCCACTCGTCATCAAAGACAACTACGACATGGCCGGTCTGCCGACCACGGACGGGTCCATCGCCATGGCCGAGGTGATGCCGCCTGACGACGGCTTCCAGGTGCGGCGGCTGCGTGAGGCTGGGGCCGTCATCCTCGGCAAGACCAACCTGCATGAGTTCGCGCGAGGCATCACGACCGTCAGCTCCATGGGCGGACAAACGCGGAACCCGTACGACCCCACCCGCAATCCGGGTGGATCGAGCGGCGGGACCGGAGCCGCCGTGTCGGCCAGTTTCGCGGCAGCGGGGATGGGCAGCGACACGTGTGGGTCGATCCGGATTCCGTCCGCGCACAACAACCTCGTCGGTCTACGCGGCACCTCCGGTCTCTCGAGTCGAGACGGCGTCGTGCCCCTCTCGCCCACCCTGGACATCGCCGGACCGCTGGCGCGGAGCGTGACCGACCTCGCCCTGCTGCTAGATGTCACGGTCGGGTCAGACCCGGCCGATCCGGGCACGGCCGAGGCGGACGCCAACATTCCGGAAAGCTACTTGACCGCCCTGGACGTCGACGCGTTGCGGGGCGCACGGTTCGGGGTGCTAACGATGCTGCTGCGGCAGGATCCCGAAGACGAGCCGGTGGCGCGTGTCATCGACGCCGCCGTGGACGACCTGCGTCAGCTTGGCGCCGAGGTCGTGGCCGTGGAGATCGATGGACTGGCTGAATTGCTGGACAGCTATGTCGTGCTGAGCCACGAGTTCAAGTTCGCCCTGGACGCGTATCTGGCGGCCATCCCCGGCGCACCGTCGCTGGCGCAGGTGCTCGCCGACGGGCGCTATCACCCCGACGTGGAGGAGCGCCTGATGCAGTCGAATGCCGTAGAGACGCTCGATACCGAGGAGTACCGGGAGGCGCTGGCCCGCCGCGACACGATTCGGCAGGGAGTGGTGGCAACCCTGGACGATTTGAAGCTCGACGCCCTGATCTATCCGACGATGCGGCAGCAGGCGGCCGTCATCGGCCGGCCGCAGGGCGGCGACAACTGCCGCCTCAGTCCGCACTCCGGACTACCGGCCATCACCGTGCCGGCCGGCTTCACACCGGACGACCTGCCGGTGGGGCTGGAAATGCTGGGACGACCGTTCGCCGAATCTCGCCTCATCGGGCTGGCCTACGCATTCGAGCAGGCCACCCGGCACCGACGAGCGCCGGCGTCAACGCCTCCCCTCGACTGGCCGGATCCGCCGAAGAGGCCCTCGTGACATTCGATTCCATCTTTGAGCCGAACGTCCACCAGGCCCTGACCCGGCGTCTTGCGGCGCTACGGCCAGACAGCAAGGCACGATGGGGACGCATGTCGGCGCACCAGGCCGTGTGCCACCTGGCCGACGCACTCAGATTGGTACTCGGCGAGCGACCGACCTCGTTTCGCGCCAACCTGTTCCTCAAGATCGTCGGACGGTTCGCGGCGCTCAGCCTGCCCGTGCCGTGGCCGAAAGGCGTCGAGACCGCACCTGATGTGGACCAAGAGCGAGGCGGGACCGCACCAACGACGTTCGAAGCAGACATGGACACGCTGAACGAGTTGGTCGCGAGATTCGTCGGCCTGTCGGGACGCAACATGGCCACCCACCCAATTTTCGGCGACTTGACCCACGGCGAATGGGGACGCTGGGGCTACCGGCATCTGGACCATCACCTCACCCAGTTTGGCGTGTAGCCCGGCCCCAGCCATCCGCACATCGCCCGCAGGCCTAGCAGCCCGTGGTGGAAGTCCCGCTGCATAACCAGCCTCCCCCATCCACAGCAAACACCCTTTCACCTCAACCCCCTTGTGGCGCAAGGCTTCAGCCTTGCGATCCCCGCCACCTCAATCCCCTTGTGGCGCAAGGCTTCAGCCTTGCGGCCCTGCCCGACGGCCCCGAAGGACAGCGACCGACACTGCGTTGCCACTGCCCGGACGGTCACGTCTCCAGGTCGCCCGACGGCCGGGTGGCCCCGGGAAGTTACCCTCCCGGGGCTCCCACAGATCCGGAC
>CALBET010000360.1 GCA_937888665.1 uncultured Acidobacteriota bacterium | reverse complement strand
CGAATCGGGTCGCCCGGGTGCTGGCCGCCCACCGGGCGAGGGGCCGTCCGCTCGACGACCTGACGGTGTCCAACCCGACCCAGGTCGGGCTGTCCTATCCCCCGGGCCTGCTCCAGGCGCTGGCCGACCCCGCGGGGCTTCGCTACGATCCGGCGCCGTTCGGGATGTCGGCCGCCCGTGAGGCGGTGGCGGCGCATCTGGGGACTCGGGGTGTCCCGGTATCTCCCGATCGGGTTGTCCTGACCGCAAGCACGAGCGAAGCCTACGCCCTCCTGTTCAAGCTGCTCTGCGACCCGGCCGACGTCGTGCTCGTGCCCCAGCCGAGCTACCCGCTGTTCGAGCATCTCACGCGGTTGGAAGGGGTCGTGGCCAGCCCGTATCTGCTGGAGTATCACGGGCGCTGGGAACTGAGCATCGAGAGCGTGAGGCGGGCGGTCGAGCCCCGCGCCAGGGCCATCGTGCTCGTGAATCCCAACAACCCGACCGGCTCCTTCGTGCGTCCCGCGGAGCTCGACGCGGTGCGCGAGATTGCCGCCGAACACGAACTGGCCCTCATCAGCGATGAGGTCTTCGACCTGTATCCGTTCGACGACCGGATGACCGGCGCGGCCGGCGCCCTGGTCGGCGAGTCGGAGGTGCTCACGTTCACGCTCGGGGGGCTGTCGAAGTCGGCGCTGCTGCCGCAGCTGAAGCTTGGCTGGATCCTCGTGGGGGGGCCCGGTGCGCTCGTGCGCCGCGCGCTCGACCGGCTCGAGTTCGTCAGCGATACATATCTGTCGGTGGCCACCCCGGTGCAGTGTGCGGTCGGCGCGCTACTGGAACAGACGCGCCCCCTGGCCACCCAGGTCTGCCGCCGGGTCCGGGCCAACGTCGAGACGTTACGCCGCCTGACGGGAGAGTTCCCCGCCTGCCAGGTCCTGCACGCGGAGGCTGGGTGGTACGCTGTCGTGCAAGTGCCGGCTGTGCGTTCGGAGGAAGCGCTGGTCATCGAGCTGATACAGAAGGACAGCGTCTTGGTGCATCCCGGCTACTTCTTTGACTTCCCTCGCGAGGCGTTCCTGGTGGTAAGCCTGTTGCCGACACCTGAGCCGTTCGCGAACGCCATGACCCGGGTGCTGGCCCGAGCGTCCAGATGAATAGTCAGCCCGTGCCCGTCGTGAAGGACCTCGTCCTGGTCGGGGGGGGACACACCCATGTCGGCGTGCTCAAGCGGTTTGGGATGCGTCCCGTTCCCGGGGTGAGACTCACCCTGATCACGCGCGACGTCCACACCCCGTATTCCGGCATGCTGCCGGGTCTGGTGTCCGGTCACTACGACTTCGACGATGTGCACATCGACTTGGCACCGTTGAGCCGGTTCGCGGGCGCGAGACTGTTTCATCAACCCGTGACAGGGCTCGACCTCGAGCGGCAGCTCGTCCTGTGCGAGGGGCGCCCGCCGGTGCCCTACGACCTGTTGTCGCTCAACATCGGCTCAGCGCCGTCGTTCGGCGGCGTGCCAGGGGCAGCGGACGTGGTGGTGCCGGTCAAGCCGATCAGCCGGTTTGTGCCGCGCTGGGAGCGGATCCGGGCGCGGGTCGTGGCTGCGGACGGGCCGATCCGGGTCGGCGTCGTGGGAGCGGGAGCCGGCGGAGTCGAGCTGGTTCTGGCGGCGGAGTACGCGCTTCGGCACGCACGCCGGGACGCCGGGAGGCCGGCCGACACGGTCGAGTTGCATCTGTTCGGTTCCAGCGACACCATCCTACCCACCCACAATCGCGGCATGCGTCGGCGACTTGAGCGGACGCTCCGCGAACGCCGGGTGCACCTCCATCTTGGACAGACCGTAGCCGCGGTGGCTGAGGGGGAGCTCACCCTGGCCGATGGCGGCACCGTGGCGCTCGACGAGATTCTCTGGGTGACGCAGGCGGGCGCGGCCCCGTGGCTGGCCGGCTCTGGTCTCGACGTCGACGAGCGAGGATTCGTGCGGGTCGACGACACCCTCCAGTCGCGTTCGCATCCCGGGGTGTTCGCCGCGGGCGACGTGGCGGCGGTGGTCAATCACCCGCGCGAAAAGGCGGGGGTGTTCGCGGTCCGACAGGGACCACCGCTCGCCGACAATCTGCGACGGGCATTGTTCGGTCGGCCTCTCCGGCCGTTTCGCCCCCAGCGGCGGTTCCTGACCCTCGTGTCCACTGGCGGTCGGCAGGCGGTCGGGTCCCGCGGATGGTGGTCGTTCGAGGGCGATGCGGTGTGGCGATGGAAAGACTGGATCGACCGCCGGTTCATGAGCCTGTATGCCGACCTGCCGGAGATGTCCGGCCAGGCCGCGCCGGCGCTCGAGCCGGGTCTCGCGTCCCCGGAGGTCCTGCAAGAGATTTCGACCGCCGCGATGCGGTGCGGCGGCTGCGGCTCGAAGGTCGGCGCCACCCCGCTCGGTCGGGTGCTCAAGCAGCTGCAGCCGGTGCGACGCGATGATGTGATCATCGGGCTCGATGCGCCGGATGACGCGGCCGTCGTCTCGGTCCCGCCCGGCAAGGTGCTGGTGCGTACGGTGGACGCGTTCCGAGCCATCGTGGACGACCCCTTCGTGTTCGGTCAGATTACGGCCAATCACTGCCTTGGCGACATCTATGCCATGGGCGCCGAGGCGCAGACCGCGCTGGCGATCGCGACGGTGCCGTTCGGACTCGACCGGAAGGTCGAGGACACGCTGGTGCAACTGCTGTCCGGTGCGGTCCAGGTGCTCAATGAGGCGGGAGCGGCGTTGGTGGGTGGGCACACCAGCGAAGGCGTGGAGTTGTCGCTCGGACTCTCGCTGACCGGGTTGGCCGATCGTGACACCGTGTTGCGCAAAGGCGGCCTGCGACACGGCGATTGCCTGGTGCTCACCAAGGGGATCGGTACCGGCACGTTGTTCGCGGCCGAGATGCGCATGCGGGCCAAGGGCCGGTGGATTGACGGGGCGATTGCGTCCATGCGGCAGTCGAGCCGGGAGGCGGCCGACGCGCTGCGCCGTCACGGGGCCACCGGGTGCACCGATGTCACCGGGTTCGGGTTGCTGGGCCATCTCGTCGAAATGACCCGGGCCTCCAATGTCGACGTGCGGCTCGACCTGGCGGCCATACCGGTACTCGATGGCGCGCTCGAGACCAGCGCGGCCGGGTTCCTCAGCTCGTTACATCCTCACAATGTGCGGCTGCGGCGCGCGGTCGCCGACGTCGAGCGGGTGAGCGCCGACCCTCGATATCTGCTGCTGTACGATCCGCAGACGGCCGGCGGGCTGCTGGCCGGCATCCCGGCCGACCGAGCCCAGGCCTGCGTCGATGACTTGCGCGCCCACGGCTACCATCAGGCGGCCATCATCGGTACCGTCGAGCCGCGCGGTTCCGGTGACCACGGCAACAATGACGCCCCGATTCAGATCGACCAGCGATGAACGACCTTGGCAAGCGGAATCGGCTCCTCGAATTGCGCGGATGACGGACGGCAACGGAGGGAATCCGTCGGACTACGCGCCGGGGGCGGGCGACGCGCCAGTTCGAGCGCCCGAGCTCGACGGAGCGGTCGCCTGGCTGAACGTCGCGGCGCCGCTGACGTTGCGGGCGCTCCGCGGCAAGATCGTGCTGCTCGAGTTCTGGACCTACGGGTGCATCAACTGCCTGCACCAGTTGCCGGGGCTGAGGCGGCTCGCGGCGACGCATTTCGACCAGCTAGTGGTCATCGGCATCCACTCACCAAAGTTTCCCAACGAGCGGAGCACCGACAACCTGCGCCGGGTCGTCGCCCGACACGACATTACCCATTCGGTGGCGAACGACGCCGACTTCCGTATCTGGCGGGCGTACACGGTGCGCGCGTGGCCTACCCTGGCGCTGATCGACCCGGCCGGGTATCTCGTGGCCGGCGCGTCGGGTGAAGGGCATCTGCCTCAGTTCGATCAAGCGATCACGGCCGTGACGCAGGTGTTCGACGAGCGAGGCGAGTTGCGTCGCGGACCGACGTCCGAGCTGCGGCCGGAGCCAACCCCACCACCGGGGGTGCTCGCGTTTCCGGGCAAGGTCGCGGTTGATGCCGAGCGGGAGCGGCTCTACGTGGCCGACACGAGTCACCACCAGATTCTGATCGCCACGTCGGCCGGCACGCCGATCAGTCGGATCGGGTCCGGACGTCGGGGCGCCGCCGACGGTGTCTTCGCCGAGGCCTGCTTTACGCGCCCGCAAGGGATGGCGGTGCGTCCCGAAGATGGCTACCTCCTGATCGCCGATACCGGGAACCACCTTATCCGCGGGGCCGACATCGAGACGGGTCAGGTTCGGACGCTGGCGGGCAACATGAACCAGGCACGGCGCGGCGCGGCGGGTGGCGGCGCGGCGACCACGTCGATCAGCCGGATCAAGCGCCTCGACCTGGAGACACGTCGCGTGACCGTCTTTGCCGGGTCCGGTGCACCCGGACTGCGGGACGGGCGCAGCACGCGCGCGCGGTTCTACGAACCGGGAGGCTTGGCTGTGGGTGGCGGCTGCCTCTTCGTGGCGGACACGAACAATCACGCGTTACGTGCGGTCGATCTCGAGACCGGCGCGGTGTCAACCCTCATCGGCCCGGATTAAGCGAGGCTGGTCTGGCCCGTTCACACTTCTGCGCTGGGTCGCATGCGACCGCACGTCATCTGAGGATGGTGTGTAAAAATGGCGGAAGTCTTGCGCTATGAGCGTGTTAAACTCCAGCGTTTATGTTTGGACATCCCCATATTTCCCCGTCTGTCCGCAGCCTACGTCTAGGGCTCGGGCTGGTTGCGGGTCTGGCTGCGAGCCTGACCGGCTGTGCATTCGAAGAGCCGCCGCTGCCGGAGGCAAAGGGCGGACCTGACGTGTACCTCGCGCCAGATACGCGGGTCATCGAAGACGAGATTCCGCGCAACGCGACATTCGCTGGGCTTCTGGCGTCTCACGATATGCCGCGTGAGGTCGCCTACGCGTTCGTCCAGGCGATACGCCGGGTGTTCGATCCCACGGACCTGCAGCGTGGACATCCCTACCGAATCGTCTACGGCACGGACGGCCACTTCCGTCGGTTCGAATATGAGGTGGACGACGACCAGTTCCTGCAGGTGGCGAGCGCCGGGGAACCGTCGGTGTTCAACGCAACGCTCGTCGACTACGAAAAGCGTCGCGAGCAGGTTGCCATGCAAGGTGACATCAGCCGCGAGCACAACTCGCTCTTCGCGGCGATGGTGGCTGGGGGCGGCGACCCCCAGATCGTGATCGATATGGCGGACGTGTTCAGCGGCGAGATCGACTTCAACACGGAGCTGCGGCGCGGTGACAGCTTTCAGGTGCTCTACGAGGAGTTCGTGCGCGACGAGGTCCATCGGACCTACGGAGACGTGTTGGCGACGACGTTCGAGAACGACGGCAGACAGGTTGCCGCGTTTCGATTCGAGGTGCCCGGTGAGGCCCCGGCATATTTCGACGCCAATGGTCGTTCCATGAAACGTCAGTTCCTGTCCTCGCCGTTCCGGTTCGAGCCGAGGGTGACCTCGCGGTTTTCATATCGACGTCTGCATCCGGTGCTCGGCACCAATCGTGCGCATCTGGGGGTCGACTACGGAGCTCCGACGGGGACTCCCGTGATCGCGGTGTCGAAGGGCAAAGTGGTGTCCGCCGCCGCGAGCGGCGGGTCGGGCAACATGGTTCGGCTACGGCACACCAATGGGTACGAGACCTACTACCTGCATCTGTCGCGATTCGCGAAGGGGATGCGCCCGGGCGCGTCGGTGGCGCAGGGGCAGGTCATCGGGTATGTTGGTGCGACCGGCCTGGCGACGGGCCCGCACCTCGACTACCGGTTGCGGAAGCGCGGCACCTTCGTGAACCCGTTGACCGCGCGCAAGGACATGCCGCCCGGCGACCCGGTGCCTGCCGCGCATATGGCCGCGTTCGAGCAGGTGCGAAATGAGGCGTTGGCACAGCTCACCGGTCGTCCGGCCCCCCGAGACGAAGATCTGCTGCGCGCG
>CALBET010000359.1 GCA_937888665.1 uncultured Acidobacteriota bacterium | reverse complement strand
GACGGTCTGCGGTCGCTACCACGCGATGGATCGGGACCAGCGCTGGGACCGCACCCGGCGGAGCTACGATGTCATGACCCAGGGTGTCGGCGTACGTGGCCAGGACCCCGTGGCCCTGGTCGAACAGGCCTATGCCAGGGGAACCACCGACGAATTCATCGACCCGTGCGTCATGACCGATGCGAACGACCAGCCGGTCGGCCCGCTACGGGACGACGATGCGGTCCTCTTCTTCAACTACCGCGCGGATCGTGCACGCCAGTTGACGCGAGCAGTGGCGTTTGACGATTTCGATGGATTCGAGCGCACAGCGCCACCCACACTCCGGGTGGTGACACTGACCGAGTACGACGCCACCTTCGGTCTCCCCGTCCTCTTCGATCCACAAACGTTCTCCGGCAGTCTGGCTGAGGTCTTGACCGCGCATGGCCGAACCAATCTGCGACTGGCCGAAACGGAGAAGTACGCGCACGTGACCTACTTCTTCAACTGCGGCGAAGAGCAGCCGGCCGTGGGCGAGGAGCGCATTCTCGTGCCGTCGCCCACGGTGCCAACCTACGACCTGCAGCCGGAAATGAGCGCTGTTGGCATCACCGACCACCTGGTCGCAGACCTGCAACAGGGCCGCCACGACGTCGTCATCTGCAACTTCGCGAACGCGGACATGGTGGGCCACACGGGAAATCTCGACGCCACCGTGACCGCCGTCCAGACGCTGGACCGCTGCCTCGACCGCATCATGACAGCGGCGAACACGGCGCGGGCCACACTCATCATCACCGCCGACCACGGCAACGCGGAGCAGATGTGGGACGCGGCGCGCAACGGTCCGCACACCGCGCACACCACCAATCCGGTCCCGGTGGTACTCATTGGGCCAGACGTCAGGGCTGACATGCCGCTGCGCGACGGCGCGCTCCGCGACGTCGCACCCACGATGTTGGGGATACTGGGACTCGATCAGCCGCCGGAGATGACCGGCCGCGACCTGCGGCGCTGGTTAGACTGACCGAGGAAGACCGGGACGGCTTAGTCGGCCGGTTGCCCAGCTTCGTCGGCGGCTATGCGGAGCGACCGGAGGAATCGTCGGTCGTTCGAGTTCATGGCGATCTCTTTCGGGGCCGGAGCGGCTTGCTCGACGGCCACACCGACCTTGGCCAGCGCCTGCTCCCTGGCCCGGTTCGCGAACCCGATCACGGCCTCAAGCGACACCTTCATGTCGTAGCCCGACGCCTTGGCCCTCTCATGACATGCCTCCACCCGCGGGTCATCGGCGACGGCGGCAGCCATGGCCTCGGCTAGTTCACGTGACAATCGGTTCACGACATCGTCCATCCTGGGACCTCCTCACCGGTGCCGGCGAACCTTCTACTGCGATCACCTGAGTAGAACTGCACAGTTCCCCCCGGCCGGGCTGGCCGCGTCGCGTACGGTGATTCTGGAGACCGGACCAGAGCCATGGGGGATAGGGGGTGTTGATGGGAGATACAGCTAAATGTAGTGGCCGCCAAAAATACTAACCCCCATATATTGTTGTGTCAAGCAGATGACGGTCTCGGCCCAATCCGCACGTCCGGCGGTCCGGGACCACGCGGCCACCGATCCACTACAATCGCTGTGCGATGGCCTCGAAAACCTTTACGTCGGAGGAACGACGGGACTGGCAGCCCGCCGACGCGCTTGGCGCGCCGGGGGAGTTTCCCTTCACCCGCGGAATCTATCCAACGATGTACCGAGGCCGGCTATGGTCGATGCGGCAGTACGCGGGCTTCGGGACCGCTGCGGAGTCGAACCGGCGGTATCGATATCTGCTCGACCAAGGGGTCACTGGCCTGAGTGTGGCCTTCGACCTGCCAACACAGATCGGGCACGACTCGGACCACCCCTTGGCCGCGGGCGAGGTCGGTCGCGTCGGTGTCGCCATCGACTCGATCGAAGACATGGCGGTGCTCTTCGACGAGATACCGCTCGACCGGGTCTCGACCTCGATGACCATCAACGCCACCGCCATCATCCTCCTGGCGTTGTACATCGCCGCCGCGCGCCGACAGGGTGTCGAGCCGCGCACGATCTCGGGCACCGTGCAGAACGACATCTTGAAGGAATACGTCGCCCGTGGCACGTATATCTTTCCGCCGCGGCCATCGCTGCGCATCGTGACCGACGTGGTCGCCTACTGTGGCGCCGAGCTGCCAGGCTGGCATCCCATCTCGATCAGCGGCTATCACATCCGGGAAGCTGGCGCGACGGCGGTCCAGGAAGTGGCGTTCACGTTCGCCCACGCCATCGCGTATGTCGAAGCAGCCGTCGAGGCGGGGCTCGACGTCAACCACGTCGGTCGCCGCCTGTCGTTCTTCTTCTCGGCCGACAACGACTTCCTGGAAGAGGTGGCGAAGTTCAGGGCCGCGCGTCGGCTCTGGGCGCGTCTGATGCGGGACCGGTTCGGAGCCACCGAACCACGCGCCCAGCAGCTCCGTTTCCACACGCAGACAGCCGGCAGCACCCTCACTGCCCAGCAGCCGGATACGAACATCGTCCGGGTGGCGCTCCAGGCCATGGCGGCGGTCCTCGGCGGCACACAGTCGTTGCATTGCAACGGCCGCGACGAGGCGCTCGGACTCCCCACCGAAGCGTCGGCCCAGATAGCGTTGCGCACACAGCAGGTGATCGCGTCGGAAACCGGTGTCATCAATACCGTGGACCCCCTGGCCGGTTCTTACGCGATCGAATCGCTGACCGACGGGATCGAGCGAGATGCCAGGGCATTGCTGGACCGCATCGAGGCGGACGGCGGCACGCTGAAAGCCATCGAGGGCGGCATGATTCAGCGCGAGATTCAGGAATCAGCCTACCGACATCAGCAAGAAATCGACAGCGGCGAGCGGGTCGTGGTCGGTATGAATCGGTTCACCGACGAGGCGCCGGCCGGTATCGACGTGCTGCGCATCGATCCGGCCGTGGAACGAGACCAGCGCGAGCGGGTCGCCCAACTGCGCGCGTCGCGCGACGGTCTTCGTTCGCAGCAGGCGCTGGACGCGGTCACTCGAGCCGCGCAGGATGGCACGAACCTGATGCCGCCGGTCATCACCGCGGTCGAGGCGCGAGCCACCGTGGGCGAGGTCGCCGACACGCTCCGCGCCGTGTTCGGTGAGTACCACGAAGACGGGTTGTAACACGAGTGCCTTCGCCGATCTTGCTCCGCGTCGAGGGGCTGACGACCGTGTTCGATGTGGGCGGTCGGACTGTCCCGGTGGTGCGGGGCATCAGCTTCCTGATTCGCGCGGCCGAAACCTTGGCGCTGGTCGGCGAGTCGGGAAGTGGCAAGTCGGTCACGGCGCTGTCGCTTCTACGGCTCCTGCGCCCGCCTGGCCGGATCACGGCGGGATCGGTCCACTGGCGAGCGCGCGACATGGCGAGTCTGGACGACGCCGCGCTTCAGCGAATTCGCGGGGGCGAAATCGGGCTGGTGCCGCAAGACCCCGCGACGGCGCTCAACCCGGTGTTCACCGTTGGCGATCAGATCGTTGAGACCATGCTGGCGCACAAGGCAGCAACGCCGCGCGCTGTGCACGGGCGCATGCTCGAACTGCTCGACACGGTCCGTATTCCGCAGCCGGCGCAACGCGCCCGAGACTACCCGCACCAGCTCTCCGGCGGCCTCCGGCAGCGGGTCATGATCGCCTTGGGGCTGGCCGGAGATCCGGCGCTCCTCATCGCGGACGAACCGACGACCGGGTTGGATGCGCCGACCCAGACGCGAATCGTGGACCTGCTGCGGGATCTGGTCGAGCGCCGGGGTCTCGCCTTGCTCATCATCAGTCACGACCTGGACGTTGTCGCCAGTTGCGCCGATCAGGTGGCGGTGATGTACGCCGGAGAAATTGTGGAGCAGGGCCCTGCCACGCCGGTGCTCGACGCCCCGGCTCATCCCTACACCCGCGGCTTGCTGGCGTCGGTGCCCGGCGCTGAACCTGGCACGGCGCTCCCGACGATCGACGGAGTCCCGCCCGCCCCAGGCGTGCGTGCGCCCGGCTGTGCGTTCGCACCGCGATGCCCTGAACGATTCGACCCGTGTGAGCGCCTGGCGCCGACGGCCTGGCCGCGAGCGCTCGGCGTGACCGCACTCTGCCACCTGTATGACCCGGCGGCGGCGCCGCCGCCGAGCGCCGGCAGACCCGACGCGAAGGTTCGGTGACATGGGTCGGCTCCCGCTACTCGACGTACGCGGACTGGGAAAACAGTTCGTGCGGCGGCGGTTCTGGCGTACCCCGACGGTGACCCGCGCGGTCGAGGATGTCAGCTTCGACGTACGCGAAGGCGAGAGCTTTGGGTTGGTCGGCGAATCGGGGAGCGGGAAAACCACCACCGCCCGGTGCATCCTGCGACTCACCCGCCCCACGACCGGCGACGTGCGGTTCGACGGCGAATCGATCTATTCGATGTCACGGCCCCGCCTGCGCACACTCCGCCGCGCGATGCAGCCGGTGTTTCAGGACCCGTACTCATCGCTCGACCCGCGCCGAACCGTGGGCCAGAGCGTCGCCGAACCGCTGGTGGTGCACCAGATCGGCACCCCACAGAGCCGCCGTGCCCGCGTCGCGGAACTCCTCGACCTGGTGGGGTTGGACCCGGCGCACGACGGGCGGAGACCCGACGAATTGAGCGGGGGGCAGCGACAGCGGATTGCGCTGGCTCGAGCCCTCGCGCTCGGCCCCAAACTGCTCGTGCTGGACGAGCCGGTGTCCGCGCTCGACGCGTCGGTGGCCGCCCAGATCGTCAATCTGCTCCTGCGGCTCAGGGCGGATCTGAACCTGGCGATGCTCTTCATCACGCACGACCTCCGCCTGATCCGACATCTCACGACCAGGGTCGCGGTCATGAGAGCCGGGCGGATTGTCGAATCGGCGACGACGGCGGCGCTCTTCGCGACGCCGCGTCACCCGTACACCTATGAACTGCTATCGGCCGCCGGTCTTCACGACGGGCGAACTCCAGCCCCTGACCCCGGACAAGACGGGTCCAACCATGGTGCCGACGATGATCGGGTGCTGCCCCTGCGGGAAGTGGACCCCGCGCACTGGGCGAGGGTCTGACGACGGCGGGGTAAGGACACCGTGGCGCAGGCCTTCAGGCCTGCGAGGCAAGGCTGAAGCCTTGCCCCACTGATGTCGACACAAATTAGCGAAACACGTCTTGCTCGAACGTCTTAACGATCTGACAACGTAGTACTAGCAGCCCGTGGTGAAAGCCCTGCTGCATTCGACGGGCGCTGTATCCCGGCAAATCACCCGTCTCGGTGACACGCGGGGTTCCACCACGGGCTGCTAGGAGGGGACGCCCATGGCCGGAGATCGGTGCGACTGGCGAATGTCCCGTTCGATCTGCCCATCTCGCAGATGAATGACCCGGTGGGCGTACTCGGCCACCTCGGACTCGTGCGTGATCAGGATGATGGTGTTGCCGGTGCTATGCAGCCGCTCGAATAGCGCCATGATCTCCAGACCCGTCTTCGAATCAAGGTTGCCGGTGGGCTCATCGGCCAGCAGGATAGACGGGTTGTTCACCAGCGCCCGAGCCACCGCCACGCGCTGCCGCTGCCCACCGGACAACTGGTTCGGCCGATGCATCACGCGATCGCCGAGTTCCACGCGCTCCAACGCTTCGAGTGCGCGGGCGCGCCGCACCGAGCCGGGGACGCCGGCGTACACGAGCGGCAACTCCACGTTGTGGAGCGCCGTAGCGCGAGGAAGGAGGTTGAACGTCTGGAAGACGAAACCGATCTCCTCGTTGCGGATTCGCGCCAACTCGTCGTCGTCCATCTCCCGCACCTCCTGCTCGTTCAGCAGGTAACTGCCCTTGCTGGGGGTATCGAGACATCCCACGAGATTCATGAAGGTGGACTTGCCGGACCCGGACGGTCCCATGATGGCCACATACTCGCCCCGCTCGATCTGCATGGACACACCTTGCAGCGCGTGAATCTGCTCGCTCCCCATCGTGTAGGTCTTCCACAAGTCGCGAGTCTCGATGAGTGCCATCTAGTGTCCTGTCCGTCGAGTGCGGGAAACGGGTCCCTGGCGCGGCGTGTAGCTGGCGGGGGTCCCGTAGAGAGCGAGCAACCTGGGCATGGGTGACCCGTGCAGCAGCACCGTTAGACGAGACGCCCACGGCACTTCAGTATCTCCCACGATCAGACCGCGTCGTCTCGTCAGACGACGCCGCGCGCGATTTGGTTCACGGCAGGCACCTGCCACGGGCCGATCTCTGACGACGGCCGTTCCCGTGTCAGGACGTCGACGGTGGGGGAAAAGGCGGGGCGGCAGACGCGACAGGCGGAGACGAGCGGAAGATGAGCGCGCCAAGCAGGCCGCCGACGGTCGTAAACACCATGCCCACCATGAGCATGAAGATAAAGCCCACCAGGACACCAATCATTCCGCTGCTCTCTGAGAAGCGCTCGAGCATCTCGCGCGCTTCGGGCGGCACGTCGGCGGACGAGTTCAGCCACGCCTCCAACAGGCCGCGCTGAATCGGCGAAGTGACGAGTTGCACCGGCACCGACACGATGGCGTAGACCACCGCTCCCAGCACGCCGGCCAGAAACCCACCGAACGCACCCTCACCGAGCTGAATCGGGTCGGTCTTTCCGTGCTGCGTGAGGTAGGAGGTCACCATGCCGCCGCCCATGACCCACAGGCAGCAGCAGTTGCCGATCGAGATGATCGGAAGCGCGGAGAGCACCCCCATGAACAGGCCGCCATACAGCACGGGCTGGAGCAGCGTGGGAGGCATGGTTTATGTATTGAGACGGGGGCCGCGCCCCCTGGCGTTCTTCCGCACAATCCTCGTGCCTCAGCAGCCGACGCTAGTCGTAGTACTCGAGACCGAGGTGGGTGATCAGTTCCTCACCGCGCATGAACCGGAGCGTGTTCTTCAGCTTCATCAGCTGGATGAAGAGATCGTGCTCGGGGTACACGTCTGGAGCGTGCATGGGACTCTTGAAGTAGAAGGACAACCACTCCTGGATTCCGCTCATGCCGGCCCGTTTCGCCAGATCGAGGAAGAGCACGAGGTCCAGTACGATCGGGGCAGCCAGGATGCTGTCGCGGCACAGGAAGTTGATCTTCAGCTGCATCGGATACCCGAGCCAGCCGACGAGATCGATGTTGTCCCAGCCCTCTTTATTGTCGCCCCGCGGCGGGTAGTAGTTGATTCGGACGACGTGGCACAGGTCCTTGTAGAGCGTCGGATAGAGATCCGGCTGCAGGATGTAATCCAGAACCGACTTCTTGCTCTCTTCCTTGGTCTTGAACGACTCGGGGTCGTCAAGCACCTCGCCGTCCCGGTTCCCGAGGATGTTGGTCGAGTACCAGCCAGCTACCCCAATGAGCCTCGCCTTGAGACCAGGAGCGATGATGGTCTTGATCAACGTCTGACCGGTCTTCAGATCCTTCCCACAGACCGGCGACCCGTTGTTGATCGCCAGCTGGTCAAGGGCCGGGAAATCGGCGCTCAGGTTGGGCGCCGCATTCGCATACGGGATCCCTTCCTGCAGCGCGGCGTAGGCATACACCATGCTTGAGGAGATCTCGTGTGCGTTCGATTTCATCGCCGCCTCGAACGCCTCGATCGACTGATGCGCCTCGCTCGGCGTCAGGAATATTTCGGTGCTACCGCACCAGATCATCACGAGTCGGTCGAGCTGCCGGGTCTCCTTGAAACGTCGGATATCCTCGCGAACCTGCTCGGCGAGTTCGAGCTTGTTGGCACCGGTCTTGATGTTGGTGCCCATGAGGCGCTTCACATACTTCTGATCAAAAACCGCCGGCCACGGCTTGATCGCCTCAAGTTCCGGCCGAATCTGCTCCAGCAGTGCTGGCTCGATGACACCGGCGGTCGTCGCCGCCTCGAAGCCGTTGTCCTCGAAGATGTCCCAGGCGCCGAACACGAGGTCGTCGAGCCCGGCGAGCGGCACGAAGTCCTTGATCAGCGGCGACCGACCCTCGGTGCGTTTGCCGAGGCGGACGGTCCCCATCTCGGCGAGCGAGCCAATCGGTAGCGCCAGACCCTTCTTGATGAGGAGCGTGCCGGCGATAAACGTGGTGCTGACGGCGCCCATGCCAACCAGCATGACGCCGAGCTTACCTGTAGCGGGGGCTATTTCGACTGGGTGTTTCACGGCGCGCCACTATATCATGGCGACCAGTGGTCGCTCGTAGCAGAGAGCGGCGTGCCCAGCCGCTCCACGGGGTCTGATCCGGCCACCGGTCACCCCCCACGCCATGCCGATATTCAAGAGACTCAAGAAAGAATCGGACCTTCGGGTTTCCATGATCGGGCCGCAGCGGGATAACCGCGTGCTGCAGATCGGTGCGAGCGACCCGGACCTCATCGCCCGCCTGGCCACCGCGGTCGGACTGAATGGAGAAGCCTCGGCGCTGGTACCGGACGACCGGGCGCGTGACGCATTGACCCAAGCGGCAGCCTCTCGCGGGGTGCTGATTGACGTGAAAGTCGCCCCGCTCCGCTCCCCGCCTTTCGCCGAGGGCTGGTTCGACATTGTCGTCATCCCTGATCTGATCGGGGGCATGCGACCACACGAACGTGTGGGCACGCTGCAGGGCGCCCGGCAGGTCTTACGTGTCGGCGGACGCTGCCTGGTGATCGAACCTGCCCCGCGCGGCGGGCTCGGCGCGCTGTTTTCGGCCCGCACGCTCGACCCCCACTACCGCAGGCACGGGGGCGCGGAGGCGGCGCTCCTGGCCGAGGGCTTCAAGCCGGTGCGCACCCTCGCCGAGCGAGACGGGCTGATGTTCACCGAGGGCGTGAAACCTGACGCGGTCGGGTGACGGGTGTCCCCGATTGGCGTCCAGGAAAGATCCCAGGCCGGGAAGTCAGCTGCGCCGTGACCTCCCGGGAGCACACAGGTGTCTTGCGGGGCGGCCAGGAGCAGCCAAAACGAGAGGCCTCCCGCGTTGAGCGGGCCAGGGCGACGGCAAGGCTTTTGCTTCTTCGTGGAATGGGCATCGCTCGGTCCGAACTGACGCCCGACCGTTATGGCCCCGCCAACCCAGTCTCTGCCCGACGTCTTCTCGGCGGACGAGCTCGCACGCGCG
>CALBET010000358.1 GCA_937888665.1 uncultured Acidobacteriota bacterium | reverse complement strand
CGTCCGTCAATTGACGCTGGACCGGACCACCCGGCCCCGCGATGACGAACTCACGCCAGCGCCAGGACCCCACGCCCGCCGACACCAAGACTCGGGCCGTGTCCAGAACGGGGTTGGTCGACGTGGTACACACAACCGCCGCTGTACTACCGCGCTTCGTCGGCTCGAAACTCGCGGCTCCGCCACTCCGGGGGGTTCTTACAGGGGCCTCAATCTTGAGCCGGTCGTAAAAAGTATGTCGCTCGCCGCGGGTGCGATCGACGGTTGCGGCACGGTATGAGATCGTTGGCGGACCGTTGATCGTCGAGTCTCTGACTGCCGGGTGCGCGCGATGTTCAAGCCAACCGATCCTCAGTTGTCGATCCTGGAGGCGCAGTTCCTTCTTCCGCCCGAGAAGTCCGCTCGGCTTCAGTCGTCGTGGGCGCACGTGTTTCGCGAGCGCATCCTGCCGCTGATCGATGAGGAGCTGTTTCGAGGGTCGTTCTCGTCGGTGACGGGCCGGCCGAATAAGTCGGTTCGGTTGCTGACCGCGCTGCATCTGCTCAAGGAGATCAACGACCTCACGGATGAGCAGGTTCTGGATCAGCTGGAGTTCAACCTGCAGTGGCACTACGCGTTGGGGGTTGAGCCCCGGACTGCGCACACGTGCCAGAAGTCGTTGCACAACTTCCGCGTCCGTCTGCTGGGGAACGAGCAGGCGCAGCAGATGTTCGCGCAGATCACGCGAGCGATGGCGGAGGCTGACGGGCTGCACCTCGGGGCGCAGCGGATCGACTCGACGCATGTGATGTCGAACATCGCGGTGCTGACGCGGCTGGGCCTGTTCGTGGAGACGGTGACGGCCTTCCTCCAGGAGCTGCGGCGCGCGTTGCCGGACCGGCTCGACGCGTTGGACGCAGGGTACCGTTCTCGCTACCTGGACCGCGAGGGCTACTTCTCCGACGCCAAACGCGAGCAGGCGCGGCGGCGACTACCGGTCGTGGCGGAGGACCTCCACGCATTGCTGCACCTGTTCGAAAACGACCGGGAGGTGGCATCGCTGCCAACGTATGGCCTGTTGGCTCGCCTGTTCGCCGAGCAGTGTGAGGTCGTGGAGAACAGCGACGATGACGAGGATGGCAACACCGTCGGTGACGAGGGTGGCAACACCGTCGGTGACGATGACGCCGACCCGGCTGGCAGCAGTGGTTCTCCCCGTGTGCGGCTTCGCGAACCGGCGACGATCGCCAGCGATTCGCTGCAGAGCCCGTATGACGCGGACGCGACGTACGGGCACAAGGGCAAGGGCTACGAAGTCCAGGTTGCCGAGACGTGCGCAGAGGGCAACGCGTACCAGCTCATCACGGGCGTCCACGTCAACGGCGCGCACGAGTCCGATCACAACGCGCTCGTACCCATGTTGGACCAGCTCGAAGCTGCCGGGATGAAGCCCGACGAGATGTTGGGCGACACGAGCTACGGGAGCGGGGCGAACATCGTGGCCAGCGCCGATCGTGGCGTGGCCTTGGTGGCACCAGTCCAAGATCCTGACGCGCCGGCGCGCCGCGATCCGTTCATGACCGCGGTCCAGGGCTGTGCGACCGAGACCGAAACGGGCGAGCCAACCCCGCCCCGGTCGGCGGTCGCGGCTGAGACGACAGAGCCAACGGTCGAATCGGTCGGGCACGTCGATGGTTCGATGGCTGCCACGCCGTCGGGGTTGGCCGCGTTCGTCTTCGCATCGAACTTCCGCGAAGTAATCGAGTGTCCTGCCGGACACGTGCCGGTCGAGCAGCACGTGGCGGGCAAGCAGTTGATAGCGATCTTCCCCGCCGAGCACTGCGACGGTTGCCCCCTCGCGCAACGCTGTCCCACGCGCCGGCTCAAGGACGGGGCTCGGCAACTGCGGCGCGCGCCGGCAACGATTGCGACCCAGATCCGGCAGGCTGAGCAACGGACACCGGAATTCAAGGAACGGTACAAGATCCGCAGCGGTATCGAGTCCACGAACAACGAGCTGAAGGGGCGTCACGGTGCCGGCGATCTACGCGTGCGTGGCAAGACTCGTGTTGAGCTCGCCATGTTGCTCAAGTCGCTCGCAGTCAACGTCAAGCGGGCCATCCAGCATCACGTCACAACGCTGACGAGCACACCGAACGCCAGTTGCCCCGCCTGATCCGGGCGCGGTGTGGTCCCCGCAGAGCTACCACCGCCCGATGTAGGCCATCGCTCGCCTTGGATACGCCAGACGCTGCCGAAAACAGCATCACACCACCGTCGAAGTATCGCAGCGCTTCGTCGTCGCGAATCTCGCCATTCAGCCGAGTCCGAGGGGTTCTTACAAGAGACTCAGTATTCTGCCGGTGAAAAGACATCGGCCATCGCGCGGACATTGGAGGTTGGAGCGATCGTCGCCAGTCGGGATTTGGGCATCCCGCGCGGCACGCTCAGCTGCTGGGCGTACAAGGCTCGTCGGGGCGTGGTGGGTTACGC
>CALBET010000357.1 GCA_937888665.1 uncultured Acidobacteriota bacterium | reverse complement strand
GCGGCCAGAGATCGTCCGCGACCAGCCCCTCAAGCTCGTCGGCGTACTGCCGCACCGTGTTCATTGCCGGGAGCACGACGTCGCGGTAGTTGCGCGCTTCCCCAAGCTGACCGCCGTCGGTGCCGGCGCTCCTCGTCCGTTCGAGCACCGCAATGCTGTCCTGCAGCGACTTGACGAGGAGGGTGACCTTGTCGAGCGTGTCCCTGTCAAACACGTACCCGACCAGCGTGAGATTCGCGCAGGTCGAAGCCAGCTCGTTCTGGTAGCGAACCGCGGCCGGGAAGATCATCGTCTTCGCCATCTCGATTGTCAGGTTGGCCTCGACCTTCACCGTCTTGCAGTACTGCTCGAGATAGGTCTCCAACCGGCTTTCGAGCTCGCGACGTGACAGCACATCGTATTTCTCGAAGAGGCTGATCACCTCGGGTGCCAGCAAAGCCGGCAGCGCGTCGGGCGAGGTCTTCAGATTCAGCAGACCACGTGCGGCCGCCTCCGTATGCCACTCCTCCGAGTAGCCGTCCCCGTTGAAGACGACCGCCGAGCACGTCCCGATGATCTCGGTGAGGAGACTCTGCACCGCGCCGTGCAACGCCTCAGGGTCGCCGGCTGTGACCGCTTCGAGCGTGGTTGCGCAGTAGTCGAGCGACTCCGCCACGATAGTGTTCATCGCCACGAGCGGTCCGGCGATCGACTGATGGGAGCCCACGGCCCGGAACTCGAAACGGTTCCCCGTGAAAGCGAATGGGCTGGTGCGATTCCGGTCGCCGGCGTCCTTCGGCAGGGGTGGCAGCACGTCGACCCCCACGGTGAGCGTGCCTTTCTCGATGGATGAGCTGGCGCCGCCGCGCTTGATCTGCTCGAAGACATCAGTCAACTGATCACCGAGGAAGATGGACATGATGGCGGGCGGCGCCTCGTTGGCACCCAGGCGGTGGTCGTTCCCGGCCGTCGCCACCACGGCGCGCAGCAACCCCTGGTGCGTATACACCGCACGGATCACGGCCGCGCAGAACACGAGAAACTGCGCGTTGTCGTGCGGCGTGTCGCCAGGATCCAGCAGGTTGCCCTGCGAGCGGCTGCCGAGCGACCAGTTCACGTGCTTGCCGGATCCGTTCACCCCGGCGAACGGCTTCTCGTGGAGCAGGCAGGTCATGCCGTACTTCTCGGCCACGCGCCGGAGCGTGATCATCGTGAGCTGCTGATGGTCGGTGGCCAGATTGGCAGATTCAAAGACCGGCGCGATTTCATACTGTCCGGGCGCCACTTCGTTGTGTCTTGTCTTGACCGGAACACCGAGCTTGTAGAGCTCCCGTTCGGTCTCAAGCATGAAGGCGAGCACCCGTTCCGGAATCGCGCCAAAGTAGTGGTCGTCGAACTCCTGCCCCTTCGGCGGACGCGCCCCGAACAAGGTGCGACCGGCGTTCACAAGGTCGGGTCGTGCGAAGAAGAAGTGCCGGTCGATGAGGAAGTACTCCTGCTCGGGGCCGGCGGTCGACACGACGGTCGCGCCATCGTCATGCCCGAACAGTTTCAGGACGCGCTGGGCTTGTTTGTTGAGCGCCTGCATCGACCGCAACACCGGGGTCTTCTTGTCGAGCGCCTCCCCCGTCCAGGACACGAACGCGGTCGGAATGCAGAGGGTCGTCCCGTTCGGGTTCTCCAGGATATAGGCGGGGCTCGTCACGTCCCAGATGGTGTAGCCACGCGCTTCGAACGTCACCCGAATACCGCCGGTGGGAAAGCTCGAGCCGTCAGGCTCACCCTGAATCAGCTGGCTGCCCTTGAACTCGGCCACCGCCCCGCCGTCTCGGGTTGGAGACAAGAAACTGTCGTGTTTTTCGGCCGTCGCCCCCGTGAGCGGAAAGAAGACATGGGCATAGTGCGTCGCGCCCTTTTCGATCGCCCAGTCCTTCATCGCCGAGGCGACGGTGTCGGCCACGGACGGGTCGAGCGGTGCGCCGGACTCGATGGTCCGCACCAGAGACCTGAAGACCGGCTTCGGCAAGCGCTCCTTCATTACTTTCTTGCTGAAGACATTCGAGGCGAACAGCTCTGACGCCGGCGTCTTGGAGAAGTCGAGGGGGGGTGCAGCGGACGCGTATCCCGTCACCGCCGCGATCGCGGCGAGGCGCGGTGATCCACCTGAGTTCGAGAACCGGCCACCCGCGGGGGCCTGACGAGACGACGTTGGGGCACTGTCGGATATCGGACTCATGAACGCAACTCCCTTTCTTGGGCTGGCCCAACGGCCAGTACCGAAGATCGACTTATACCGGAAAATCCATGCTGGACGCGAGCGTGTCCCCTACGCGTCCCATGCGATGCCTAGCAGCCCGTGGTGAAAGTCCCGCTGGGGCGGCTTCCAGCGTTACCCGAGACTGGGACTAGCGACTCGGCAACCCGGGAAGCCCGACCCCTGGCGCGGGTCGCTCGTGCAGCACCTCTCGGCGAAACCGAAACAGCTCGGCTGGGCGCCCGCCGGTGTCAGGCTCGAGGCGCCCCGTGCCTTCCACCAAGGCTCCTCGCTCGACCAGGCGGCGGAAGTTCTGCTTGTGCAGTCGGACGCCGACCAAGGCCTCGACCGTCCGCTGCAGCTGCAAGAGCGTGAACGTCTCGGGGAGGAGTTCGAACACCAGCGGCCGATACTTGAGCTTGCCCCGGAGCCGCCCGAGCGCGGTGGCCAGAATGCGGCGATGGTCCAAGGCCAGCTCCGCCCCGGAACCCACCTCAACCTCTGGTGCCTCCGCCACGGTGATCTCGGCGGCGGTCTCTCGGTCCCGTTCCGACTCCATCACCAACCCGACCTCGTAGAGCAACTCGTACCGATCGAGCACCCGCTCGTTGTCCCAGCCCGCCGCGCCGGACCCGAAGGTAATGTCCACCCGTCCCCGGCGCTCGTGCCGCACAACCTCATCCGGGGCCGCATCCACCCACGCATCCAGCGCCGGACGAATACGGTTTCGGAGGATCTTCGGCTCACCCGAACGCCGGTCCTCCCAGGGCAAGAGTCCGTAGATACCCTGCCAGACCGCACCGCGTCCTTCCTCGACGTGGCGTTCTCGGACCAGCGCGAGGTAGGCGACAGAGATCAGTCGGGTTCCGCCGCGAGCGGTCAGCGCCCGGTCGCGGTCGCCGAACGTGTAGAGCTGCTCGACATACGCCAGGTCCATCCCGGTCTGCTCGCGCACCCAGGCGCGTAACCCAAGTTCGAGGGTCCGGTGACGCGGTTCAAGCGGCCCGAACGGCAGCGCCGCAGTCCGCCGGTCGGCGTCCCGCTCGGGCACGGTCAGCACCCGGGGCTGCTCCTCGGTGACCGCGACGATGGCGGCATGGAGCCCGACAGTGACAGCGCGTGGCATCAGAACGGGGCTAGTAGTCCACGGCCGTGGCGAGATCGACCTTCAATGACAGGGCATCGTCGTCCCGGAAGACATAACGCTCTGCCCGCCTGTCGGCCAGAAAGGCATCGAGCCGTTCGCCAAGCCGTTCCCGGCCCTGACGGTGTGTGAGGTGTATCCGAAACTCGTCGTCAGTGCCGCGCGAGGCTTCAATGAGCTCGAGCGTGTGGATCTCCGCCAACACCGGCGAATCCTGCGTAAATCGCCGCAGGGTCTCGCTGAAAATGATCTTGTCGACACGCGCGCGTGTTTCGCTCGGTTCCATGACCACGCACCTCTCACCGGATACTGCCAGCCCGTGCCTCACCGCCCGGATCTGGCATGTCCTCGGATGATACAGCCCGCCGTCGCCGCCCGGGCGCGGTCGGACAGATTTCGGCCGCAACATATACTCACGTGCATGCTCGGCCGACCCACTACTGCGTAGGAGACCTGATGAACCTGACGTCGCCAACCATCCAGCGCTGGATCGACGAGGGACTTGCCGACCCGGAGGGTTTCTGGGCGCGTGCCGCCCAGCAGATCCCCTGGTTCCGCACCTGGGACCGCGTCTTTGAATCGGACCTGCCGTCGTTTCGCTGGTTTGTCGGGGCGCGCACCAATCTCGCCTACAACGCCGTAGACCGCCATGTCGCGGCCGGTGACGGTGGCCGCGCTGCCCTCGTCTATCTGAACGAGCGCGGTGGGCGTGCGGTGCTGACCTACGCCCAACTCAAACACGAGGTCACGCGGACCGCGGCGGCGCTCCGCCACCTCGGCGTCGGCAAGGGTGACCGCGTCACCGTGTCCATGCCGACCTGCCTCGAGGCGATTGTCCTGATGCTGGCGTGTACGCGTATCGGCGCGATTCACTCAGTGGTCTTTGCCGGCTTCGGCGCCCAGGCGCTGGCCGACCGCATCATCGCCAGCGGATCACGCGTCGTCTTCACGGCGGACATCACGTATCGCAAGGGGAACGACATCCCGCTGAAGCCGCTTGTCGACGACGCGTTGCGCGCGCCGGGCCATCAGGTCGAGACGGTGGTGGTGCTTCAGCGAGGCACTCCGACCCCGGCCCTGAATCCCGAACGGGATATCTCCTGGTCGAGCTTCCTGGCCGGAGCCACGGGACACTCGGGCGACTACGAGTCGATGGAAGCCAACGAACCGGCGTTCATCCTGGCCACGTCCGGCACCACGGCGAAACCGAAGCTGGCGGTGCACACGCACGGTGGCTACCAGGTGCACATCGTCAGCATGGCGCGCTGGTGCTTCGGACTGAAGCCGAACGACATCTGGTGGACCACCTCCGACATTGGCTGGATTGTCGGACACAGCTACCAGGTCTACGCCCCGCTGGTCATCGGCTGCACCTCGGTCGTTTTCGAAGGCGCGCTGGACTACCCCGAGCCGGAGACGACGTGGCGCGCCGCCGTGGAGGAGATCGGTGCGACCGGTATTTTCACCTCGCCCACCGCCATCCGCGCGTTCATGCGCTACGGGGACGGCCCGCTCGCAAGCGTGGACCATCGCGGTGTCGAACGTATTTTCTCGGCCGGCGAGGTGCTCAACCCGCCCGCGTGGGAGTGGCTGCAGCACACCATCCTCAAGAACCGCATCCCGGTCATTGACCACATGTGGCAGACCGAAACCAGCGGCCCGGTATTCGGGAACCCCTATGGGCTGGGCCTGCTCCCGATCAAACCGGGGTCGGCCACCCTTCCGTTACCCGGCATCGAGGCCGCGGTGGTGCGCTCTGACGGCACCCCGTGCGACGCCAATGAGAAGGGCATCATGGTGATCAAGCGGCCGTTCCCCGGACTGGTGGCGTCGCTCTGGGGGGAACCGGAACGATACGGCCACGACTACTGGGAGAAGATTCCTGGCCTGTATTTCAGCGGCGACTCGGCCCATGTGGACGAAGACGGCTATGTCTGGTTCGGGGGACGGGCCGACGAGATCATCAAGATCGCAGCGCATCGCATCGGGACCATCGAGGTCGAGAGCGCCTGCCTCAAGCACCCGGCGGTCGCTGAGTGCGGCGTCATCGGCCGGCCTGACGAGACGCGCGGTGAAGTGATCTCCGCGTTCGTGCTGCTCAAGCAGAAGGAGACGCCCTCAGACGCACTGCGCGCGGAGCTGATCGCCACAATCCGGCGCGAACTGGGCCCCATCGCCGTGGTGGGCGAACTGAACTTCGTGTCGATGCTCCCAAAGACCCGAAGCGGCAAGATCATGCGGCGGGTGCTCCGCGCGGTCACCCTCGACCGCGACCCGGGAGACATCACGACCATCGAAGATGAAGGCTCCGTGGAGGAGGCCCGTCAGGCCTGGGACCAGATGAAGGCGGACCTCCGCGGCGGCGGGAGCAACTAGGCAGCTGGCTACGCTTCCGCCGTGACGGGATCGATCATCCTCCGCACTTCCGTCACCTGCGTGGCAGGAAAACCGCTCCGCTCAGCGTGTTCGTGGATGAGGGCGTCGTTATCGGCGATGTAGATGCAGAATGTCTTATCGCCAGCCACATAGGTGTGTTCCCACTGAATATTCTTCTGCTCCGCCTTCATCGCGGCGAGCACGCCATTGGACCGCTCTGCGGCTGCACGCAGCGCTTCGCGGTCGGCCGAACCAATCTCCGGTATGTCGCGTTCGATGACGTATCTTGGCATGTGACTGCGTCCCTGTCCTGGTCTGATGAATCCGTTCACGCCTAAGCCGGTCGATGCGCCCGAAGGAAGGACCGTATCTGGCGAACCGCCAAGGGAATCCGCTCCTTGGGCTCCTTCCACGGGAAAATGCTCACTTCGGACTTCGGCGCGAGCATCGCGGCCTCCATGGCGACCGCGTAAGGATGCGCCGGGATATCGTCCGGCAGGATCAGCACCGGCGTCTGACACTCGCGCACGAAGTCCCGTGTCACGGTGAACACGAAGCCCTGGTTGTCAAGGTACATCTTGGTCAGGAACGTGTCGACCATGTCCATTGTGATCTCGGGCCGACGCTGGACCAGTTCTGGACCCCAGCCGGTCATGTTGTTGTCGTAGAACAGCGTCGGCGTCTCGGGACGCCACCCGCTCGGCTGCGCCAGGACGGCCGCGACAACCCGAGTGGGCGCCCGCCGCAAGAGGTTCCAGATGAAGGGGCCGGCAATACAAAAACCCAACACCATGAACTTGTCGATGCCCAGGTGGTCCATGAGGCCCAGATGGTCATCGGTGTGGGAATCCCACGGTCGGTCTACCTCTAACGGACCAGATGATTGGCCGCGGTTACCGTTTCGCAGGTCCGCCGCGATGCACCGGTACTCGCCGCTGAGTTCTTCCATCGGGTTGAAGGGATGCGTGGCCAAGCCGGCGATCGTCGAGTTCAGCCCCCCGCCGGGGATGACCAGCAACGGGAAGCCGGAGCCCGTCTCCTCGTAGTGGATGCGCACGGGGCCCTTCTCGTAGAAGGACACGCCGGCTCCGCCTTGGCCCGTCTGCTGCGCGAACACTCGCGGCGCAGCGGCCATCACCGTCGCCGCGGCCCCCGCTTTGAGTATCTTGCGTCTCATCCGATCCATCATCTGGGTCCCCCCTGTCTCTTGGCCGTCTAGGTGGAAACGATATCCCTGGCACGCGCCGATCTTCTCGACTGCGGCATGGTACTGGGCGCACAGCTCATCTGTCATCACGTGGCTCGTTGTTTTTCAGGGATTGGTAAGACCCAGCGCCACCAGAACGGCCAGCCGGCTGTCGGGTCCGGGATTCTCAAGAATGCCCCACGCTCTTCATCGACTGCCGAACGTGAGGTTTCAGCGGCGCCGGCTGAGCAACACCGTGCCGGCGTCCGCTGCAAACCCTTGTTCGACGCGTGGTCATCCAACCGCCCGGCGGTCGCCGAAACTTGCCGCTTTGACAGTGGAAACCGTACGAAACCGAGGCACCGCCGCAGAATCTAGCTCGCCCGCGCCGCGACTTCGCGTTCTAGCCGGTCGCCGAGTCGATCCTTCTCCGTCTCTAGGTCGAACCGCGCTTGCAGGTTCAGCCACAGCCGCTCCGAAGAACCGAAATACCTGGCCAACCGCAAAGCCGTATCCGCGCTGACCGCCCGTTTGCCGTGCACGATTTCGTTAATGCGGCGAGGAGGGACGCTGATGTCCTTCGCGAGCCGGTACTGGGAGATGTTGAGCGGGGTGAGGAAGTCTTCTTGGAGAATCTCACCGGGATGGACCGGCGGCAGTCTGTCAGGCACCGTGGCTCCTAGTGATAGTCGGTGATCTCCACGTCGTGTGCATCACCGTCCCGCCAGCGGAAGCAGACCCGCCATTGGTCGTTGATGCGAATGCTGTATTGCCCCGTTCGGTTGCCGCGGAGCTTCTCCAGACGATTCCCGGGTGGCAGTCGCAAGTCGCTCAGTCGATCCGCACCGTCCAGATACAGCAATCTACGAAGCGCCAACCGTTGCAAATTGGCCGGTAGCCGCCGTACTCGCTGTCGCTGAAACAACCGCTGGGTCTGGTTGTCCGCGAAGCTGCGAATCACCCGTCGACAATAACGCCGTGCGTTAATGTTGTCAACTGGGTCGGCTCATCCGTCGAACATTCTTTAGGTGGACGGCGCGATTCCCCGGCTTCGACGGTTTCCGCTCCATCATCGGGCACCTGACTTTCAGCGTGAATCCATTCTGGCTGCGCGATCGGGCATCCGGTCAAGCGACTGAACCAACACAACTTATCCTTTTCGCGTGCCGTGCGAGCGATGGAATCGCGCTAGCGATATATTGCCGCCATGGTCGGGTTATCTGACGGCGCAATTCCGTGGGTATCATGGCAACTGCGGTTGACGCGGGCGAACCCGCTCCGACACAGCTTTGCGACGCGCCTGTTGCTCAACAGGGTGGACATCCGGCGGATTCAGGAATACCTGGGGCCCTCGCCTGCCGCAACCACGATGGTCGATACACACGTAGTGACGGAGTTACGTGCGCCAGCTCGCAGCCCCCTGGAACTGCGGGGCGACGGGCGACATGCGCTCGGGGACATCGCAGGCGGGCCTAAGGGCCCTGGCTACGAGGTCAGAAGCGGGCGAAGAAAACGGCGCGGCCCTGAAGGACCGCGCCGTTGGTTGAGCCCGCCGCGAGTCGCAGCGGGAGGTCCGTGGAGGTTGGTATCAACTATCCCCGCTGCCGTCGCCGCTCGCCCCGCCGGGCCCGGCGTTGCTCCATCCGTTCTTTCATCTCGGCTTCGAGTTCGAGCGCGTTGGCCTGCTGATCAGGGGTCAGCAGTTGCCAGACCTGCGACCGGACAAACGCGCGCTGCACCGCGGCGTCACCTTCGGCGGTGGCGAGGTCTGTCGCCACCGCGCGAATGGCTCCTTCGTTCACGACTTCCGCGGTGACAGCATCCTTGAGCGCGTTCCGGACTTCACGAAGTCGCGCACCGGCGGCCCGAGTTGCCTCCCGGTTCTGCTCCATCACGCCTCTGACCTGATCGTGCTGGGCCTCGGTCAGGTGCAGACGCCCCAGGGGTAGCATCACGCCGCCAGGCCCGCCCGGACCACCGCCCCCTGGGCCGCCGCGACGCCCCATCATCCCACCACGTCGGCCACCCGGTCCGTCCGGAGGTTGGCTCCAGGCCAGGTCGGCCGCGGCGAAGAGGCCAAGCGTCACGAGCACACCGGCCGGCACCATCCATTTCAACGTCTTTCGCTTCATGCTTCCCATGCTCTTCATCTCGGCCTCCTGGCTCATCGCGTGTTCAGCGCGCACGCATCGAAGTGGTCAGCAACGTGGGCCGTGTCGCACCCTCCGTCGCTGTTGTTGTAGACCGGACCTCCGTCGCGGTTATTCCCCACCCCGTTGGACATGACGTTGCCGAGAAAGAAAAAGGGCCGCGCTGGCAGACCAGCGCGACCCACGAAAACGCCGACTGTGGCGGTGAAGGGCAACTACTGTTGCTGTTGTGTGATCCGAGCCTCGTCCGCCTCGTCTTCGATGAAATACGACAGTGCGGTGAACACCAAGCCGATACGGGATTCGTCAACGTGCGGGTCGCCAGTCGGGGTGTAGGGCATCTCGAACACCAATGGGGTACCCGCCTCGAGGAGACGCGCGGTTTCCGGCTCGAAGTAGGTCAACAACGACATCGGCGCGACCTGGTCGGGTCGATGACAGGTGGTGCAGCTGTCGTAGAAAATCGGCGCCACGTGCTCGGCGAACGTCACGGCCGTGGGGGGGTCGACGCTCCGCCTGGGGTCTGCGCCGCGACGGGCAACGCCACCAGCGCCGCACCGGGCGCTGTCCCGAAGGACCCGCTCAGGGTCCTAACGCCGCGCGTCGTTCATCTCGAGGTAGTCGTCGCAGAACAAATCGACAAGTTCGACGATTACCTGTTCCACCTGGGGCAGGTTGCCCTCGCCGACGGCGCCGAGACTGGCCATGTCCCACGTATCGACGCGAGCGCGGAGCTGATTCCCCTCGAGGGTCGCCATCTGCTGCACCGACACCCTGGCGTAGTACGCATACAACCCGGTGGACCCTTTGTGGGTGGCCACGTTGATATAGAGGTCCGCACCCTGGCTGGAGCCACCCAGCGGAACCCCCCGTTCTTCCAGCCTCCGCTCGGCGGCGTCGAGCAGCGCACGACGGGTGAGCCCGGCGGACTCTGCGTCCTTCGCGAGCTCCTCGACCACGACATTGATCTCGCGGATATCGGCGAGGTTCTCCCGCTCGATGTCCTGCTGCCAGGCGCTCGGATGCGCAACGAGCGCTGCCGTCAACCCGATGGCCAGACCGACGCCCGTCCAGGTCCGCATGCGCGTCGTCCTGATCATCGTTCGCGAAGCCCGGCGCTCACTGGCCCTGGGTCGTCGTCGCTGCGGCCGCGCGCTCATCGGCGCGATGACCGGACAGAATGCCGTCCATACCGTAATTCCCCTCATGGCAGGCGTATTCAAAGACAACATCCTCGCTGTGCTTGAGCGGAATCAGCACCGTCCACGGTTTGGTCCAGGTCGTCGGGTCGGTGATGGTCACCTCGTAGTTGAGGGTGTCGGGCCCGACGCGGGTGTAGCGTTCCACCAGGTGCAACCCGTCCGAGGAGCCGCGGAAATCGCTCTTGGGCGAAAAATTCGCCGACTCGACGACCAAGGTGTCGCCCTCCCACCTGCCGCGCGAATCGCCATTCCAGAAGCGCACGTCCTCCGGCGCGTGAGCCGTACCGTCGAGCGGGACCAGCTTCACGTCGTGGGCCATCTCTTTGAGAATGGCGGCATGGCTCGGCGTCTGAAAGATCTGGATATAGCTGTTGTAGCCGGCGCCGAGACGCGGCACCCCGAAATTCGCGCACCGCTCGCCGAGCGGTCGGTCCTCCGGGCCATCCGCCGGATGCAGGCGAAGGTAGGCCCTGCGCTCTTCCGAACGACCGGTTGCGGCAGCCGTCACGGCGGGCACCTGACCGTCTGGCGGGTCGATGACCAGCGACGTCTGATTCGTGAAGTCGCGGTCAGCCATCCAGAACTGGTTGTAGTTGCCCGTCGTGTCGTACGACCCGGCGTCGGTGAGGCCCTCGAGCGCCTTGAGCACCAACTGATCGCCGAACTGCGCGTCAAGACCGCTCGCGACGACCGCGGCGGCAGACGCCTTCAGCTCGGCCAACTCTTCGTCGGTCAACCGCGTCTTCCCGGCCCACTGCGGGGGCCGTTCGAGCGGGGTGACACTGTTGTTGGCCCAGACCCCTTGCAGGTCAGGCGTCCCGTCGACCGTCCGCGGCACGGTCCACCCGACCGGGGCGTCCTGTGCGATCGCCGACCCAGCCAGTCCGATGATCAGCCCCAGGCCGACCGACGCCGCGATGACTCTTCGATAGGTCATTTCTCAATCCTTATTCTGGCGCCCGAACCCAGGGCGCCGTAATTACCCGTTTGACGGTAAACCGTCCGCGTCGGTCTTGTCTAGTACTTAGACGGGGCTGCGCCCCGAACCCCACGCGGCCACGCCGCGGGGACCCCGAGTGCCCCACGCCGCGGCCGCGGGGCGCGCATTGTCGCGCG
>CALBET010000356.1 GCA_937888665.1 uncultured Acidobacteriota bacterium | reverse complement strand
TGCTGCAACGCCCTGAGATAGCCGGCGCCCCCGGTCGGGGCGGTGTCACGCCCGTCGGTAATGGCATGGATGAAGACTCGGCGCACACCGCGGTCGGCGGCCAGCCGGATCAACGCGTGGAGATGCCGTTGATGGGCGTGCACGCCCCCGTCCGACACCAATCCGACCAAATGCAGTGCCCGGCTCCCGGTCGCGCACGAGTCGAAGAGATGATTCAGCGTGTCGTTCGCCGCGAGAGCACCCGCGGCAATCGCCTGGTCAATGCGCGTCAGGTCCTGGAACACGACCCGTCCTGCGCCCAGGTTCATGTGTCCCACCTCGGAGTTGCCCATCTGACCCGCTGGCAGCCCGACCGCTTCGCCGCAGGTGGTGAGCAGCGACGAGGGGTACCGCTCCCGGAGCTCGCGGTAGATTGGCGTCCTGGCCTGTAGAATCGCGTTGCCGTCCCGTTCGGTACTCTCGCCCCACCCGTCGAGGACGATAAGCACGAGCGGCGACCCGTGGTGTCTGGTGGCGGTCGACATGATGGTCTCGGCAGGTGCCGTTCAGAGTGGCGTCTCGCTATCTCCACCACCACGAACGTGACCCGAGCACTCGAACGGTTCGGTGGCATCGGCGGTGGCGCACGGCTTTAGCCGTGCGATCGCAGATGGGCCTGAAGGCCTGCGCCACATGGGTATTCCTCCCGCACTCGATGGTTCGTCCGCAGAAGACCTGCGCGTCTTGCTCCGGTCAGCAGGCGCAGCAGGTGCATCGCTGCTCTCGGTACGGCGCGGGACTTGCAATACGTAGTTCTAGTGTCCCGCCGGATCAAGGACGAGCCGAGAGGGGGCGGATGATACCACGCGGCGCGAGTCGGGCGTGGTGGGAAGCAGGTCCAAAGTTCTGTTTTTGCAACGGATTAGACGGAGTCCCGTGCAATTGACTTGTCCCTTTACGGTCACCTATGATCGATCATTACGCGTCATTCCCTTCGCCGACCGCCACCCCACGAGGAGACACTCGTACCATGAGGTCGATTGGTCGCCGCCGTCCTGCGTGGCGTTCCCTGTTCGCGGCGCTGGTCGGCATCACCGCCACCGCGTCCCTCGGGTACGCCCAAGAGGAGCCCACGGAGGCCCAGCAGCAGGAGTATGTCAAGCTGGCCACCATCGTGGGAGCTGCCCTGCAGGGGCAGATCGTGCCGACCGGTGAGCCGTTCGGGTGGGCGAACGACTTCCTGAAGAGCAGTGACCAGACCACGTTCGTGCCGTTCACCTTGTCGATCGAGCGCACCAAGCTCTCCCCTCCCGCCGCCGCACTGTACATCTTCGTAGCCGAGCGGGGCGCGAAAGCGACCGCGGGGGCTGACGGCTCGCCGACGGTGCTTCCCATGCCGGTGTTCGAGGACGCGTACAACGTGGACCTCGGCGGGGCGAACGCCGACGGTTTCTACGAGGTGCGTCGAGGATTCTGGGCGCCGGCCGGCGACTACGACGTCTATCTTGCTTTGAGCGAAAGCGGGGTGCCTGACGGGACCGAGGCCAAGAACCCGATGATGCTGAAGAAGCCATTGTCGGTCCCGGACATGTGGACCAACCAGCTCTCGACGAGCACGGTGATCCTGGCTGAGCGGGTCGAGTCGCTCGCCGAGCCCCCGCCGCCGGAGCAGCAGCTGTCGAACCCGTACACCTTGGGGACCATGCGTATCGTCCCCAAGGGGACGCTCGACTATCTCACCAGCGAGGAACTCTCGATGGTGTTCCTGGTCTATAACCCCGGCCTGGACGCGAACGGCATGCCGGACGTCATCGTCGAGTACGCCTTCAACACGCGCGGCGTGGCGGGTGATGAGTTCTTCAACGTCACCGATCCTCAGGAGTTCAACGCGGCGACGCTCCCTCCTGGCTTCGACATGGCCGCTGGGCATCAGTTGGTTGCAGGTCAAGCGGTGCCGCTGACCGCGTTTCCCGCCGCGGACTATCGACTCGAGATCAAAGTCACCGACAACACGAACGGAGCGTCCCTGATTCACAACGTAGACTTCACGGTGTCCGCGTCCTGATCAGGCGTCAGTACTGACCTATCGTTACGACGCTTCGCGACACCTCGGAAAGAGGGCACCCATGCTTCGGTCCCAACAGATGATCGTCGTCGTTGTCGTCGCTGTCCTGGGCGGAGCCGCCGACGGGGCCACGGCCGGGCAGCGGGCCCAAGCTCTCGCCGCCGATAACGTGCTGGCGGCGCGCACGGCGGTGGTGCCGGGCGGCCGAATCGTGGGGGCGGTGGCCGACGTTGCCGGCCGACCGTTGGAGGGCGTGATGGTCTCCGCCTTCGGACCGTCTGGGCCTGAACTGGCGCTGTCCGATCCGAGCGGCCGTTTTCTGCTGGGCGCGCTGGCGCCAGGTGGCTATGTCGTGCAGGCGCATCTGCCTGGATTCGTGGCCTCACCCCGGGAGCTGATCGAGGTGCTGGCGCGCACGCCGGCGCGGCACACCATCACGCTACGGCGACTTGGTCCAGCGGTCGGCGTCGAGGCGACGTCGGCCAGCGTCGGGGTGGCGCGTGCTGTCAAAGCGCTAGAGTCGGGTGAGGCGGGCCAGACTGCCGATGAGCCTGACCATACCGCGAGTTCCGCGCCGCACGATCACAGCGAAAAAGCGTGGCGACTCCGCCGGGCCCGGCGGAGCGTGCTGAAGACGGCCGACGCGTGGGTCGCGGCCACTACGCCAGCGCCTTCACGCGAAGCTGGTGTCGGCATGGTCGCGTTTGCCGCGAGGCGCGGCCGATCGGCGTCGCGGTACACACCTGGCCTTGGCGATCTGCCGCTGTCCGGCGAGGTCAACCTGCTGACCCGCGGGATGAACCTGCTGACCGGCGAGGCGCCGCCCGCAAGCATCGCGAACCTGGCGGTCGGCGCCCCGGCGTGGAATGGAGACTGGTTGGCGAAAGGCGCGATGACCACGGGGGTGGTGTCATCCTGGGTCGCGTCAGGGGCCTATGTCTCCGACAGCCACGGTCCCCATCAGCTCGGCGTCACGGCCTCCTATGGCCGGCAGCGGTACGAGGGCGGCAACCCGGCAGCGTTGACCGTCGGCTCCGAGAGCCGATACGCCGCTGGCTTCGGCGTCACCGATGTCTGGACCGTTTCGCCACGGTTGTCGCTGGCGTACGGTGGCCGGTATTCGACCTACGGATACATCGAGGAAAACGCCCTGTTCAACCCCCGCCTCGGGTTCACCGTGACGCCGGTGCGAGGGACGCGCGTCACCGTTGTCGCCTCCCAAGAATACGTCGCACCAGGCGGCGAAGAGTTCCTGCCACCATCCCAATCTGGGTTGTGGCTGCCGCCCGAGCGGACGTTTGCGGCACTCTCGCCCGGAGGCGGTCTGCATCCTGAACGCACGCGTCACCTGGACCTCGCGCTCGAGCATGACCTGACGGAAGACTACGTCGTTGGGGTGCGTCGGTTCTATCAGGACGTGCGCGACCAGATGTCGACCCTGTTCGGGGTGGATGCCATTGGCCTCGCTCCGACTGGACACTACGATGTGGCCAGGGCCGGCGCGGTGTCGAGTCGGGGGTGGGTGCTGACGCTCAGGCGCGAGCTGGGCGATCGCGTGACCGGGTGGGTCGAGTACACCGTCGCTGACGCCGATTGGAGCCAGGCTGGCGCGGACGTGGCACTGGGGGCCGAGATGCCCGGCGCGTTACGGCCAGCTCACGAACGGTTCCACGACTTCAGCGGGGTCATCGAGACAGAGATTCCCGAAACCGATACGCGCGTGTTCGTCCGGTGCCGTGTGAGCACCGCCTTCGCGCGCGCCGACCTCGGTGAGCCGATTGGGGCGGATGCGAGATTTGACGTGCGCGTCAACCAAGCGTTGCCATTCGCCCCGTTCGACGGCAGCCGGTGGGAAGTGCTGTTCGCGGTGCGCAGTCTGTTCTTTGAACCGCGCGACGTGGCCTCCCTGTTCGATGAGCTGCTGGTGGCTCGCTCTCCGAAACAGGTTGTCGGCGGGCTCGTCGTCCATTTCTAGTGCTGACGCAGGGCCCATCTGAAGACATCTTCAGTGACGACACGAGTGTCGACGCCCTACGAAACAGCCTTTGCAGTAGCGACAGGACTTGGAGCGCAACGGGTCAGACCCTTGCGCGCCGCTGATGACTCGTATCCCTGCTGACCTGATCGGACGTAGACGCTGGAGCGCCTGGGGACCGCCCTCGCTCGCGGTCGCTTTGGTCGCGGCCCTGATCTGCTTGGCCGCGGCGAACGTGGTGGTTCGGGCCAACTGGAACGAGGTGGTCGACGGCGTCCTCTGGGTGGATCGGGCCGGGGAGGTGACCGCGCTTGAGATCGGCCCGGGAGAGGCCGGCGAGGCGGCCGGCGTGCGGGTCGGCGATGTGTTGCTGGCCATCGACGGTGAGTTGATCGACTCCGCCGCCGATGTGGTGGCACACCTGCATGCCGGTCGGGTCGGTGCCTCGCTGACGTACACGCTGTTGCGTCAGGGCGAGGAGCAGCTGCTCGATGTCTCGCTGCAGCCGGTTCCGGCGGGTCAGACGCAGATCTACTTCGTGCTCGTCGGCATTGGCGTCTTTACCCTCCTGGTGGGCACGTCGGTGCGCTTGCGACGACCAGGGAAACAGGCGACCTTGCACTTCTTCTGGCTGAGCGTGGCGTTTTTCGGCGTGTTCGCCTTCTCGTTCAGCGGTCGTTTCGACCGGCTGGACTGGGTGTTCTACACGGCGGATGCCATCTCGCTCCTCGTGCTCGCCCCAATGTTCGTGCACTTCGCGTTGGTGTTCCCCGAGCGGGCGCCCGGCTGGATTCAGGAACGCCTGGGCCGTCTGATGCTGCCGATCGTGTACGCCCCCGCGGTGGTGCTGGGGCTGACACAGGCGGTGGTCGTCGCCGGCGACGCCTCCGGCGGGGTGTTCACGACCCGGGTCGAAGCGGTCGAGCGGCTGGAGTTCGGGTATCTGGCGGCCTGCGTGATGGTGGGACTCGCGCTGATGATTCTGACGCTGCGGCGGGTGCCGTCGGTCACCTCCAAGCGTCAGCTGCGCTGGATTGTGTGGGGCGCCGTGGTTGGCGGGCTCCCGTTCGCCGTGGGCTACGCCTTCCCGTGGGCGTTCGGTTTCGACTCGGCTCCGCTCGACTTGACCGCGATTCCGTTGAGCCTCATTCCTCTGGCCTTCGCCTCGGCCATCGTCCAATACCGTCTGCGCGATGTCGAGGTGATCATCAAGCGCGGTCTCGTCTATACCGCCGCCGTGTCCGCCATGGTGGCCATTTATCTCCTGTTGTCGCGTCTGGCCAGCGCCATGTTCCTCCATGAGGGCGATGAGCATGACTCGGTCATCGCGTTTCTCGCGACCGCGGTGGTGGTGCTCGTGGCAAGCCCGGTGAAGAACGCCATTCAGTCGATGCTCGATCGCGCGTATTACCGAGACCGCTATGACTACCGTCGAGCATTGGTGGGGTTTGCCCGCGATCTCAACTCTGACCTCGACCTCAACCGTCTGGCGGAACGACTAGTCAATCGGGTGACCGAAACCCTGGCCATCGAGCATACGGTGCTGATGCTCTCGCCCCGCGAGCAGGCGGGCGTCTTCACGCCGTTCCACGCGAGCGGCCTTGTCGACGCCGCCGATTGGCCGTCGCTCGAACAGGCCTCAAGCATCGGTGCCCGACTGGTGGGTCACCACACGGTGATGCTCGACGAGTCGGCCTCCGCGCGGCGCCATCCCGACACCGAGGTGGCTTTCTGGCGGGAACGCGGAATTCACTACTTCGTCCCCTGTATCTCGGAAGAGGGAACCATCGCGGTGCTGGCGCTGGGAGGCAAGCCGAGTGGCGAACCATTGAGCAGCGAGGACGTCGCGCTGCTGGCGGCCGTGGCCGGTCAGGTGGCGACCGCCATTGAGAACGGCCGGCTCTACACGCAGCTGCAAGCGAAAGCGGCCGAAGTCGACCGCATCCGCGAGTTCAACGAGAACATCGTCGAGTCGCTGAACGACGGTCTGGTGGTGCTCGACCTCGACGATCGGGTGCTGCGCTGGAACGCCGCCCTCGAGCGCCTGTACGGGGTGACGCATGAGACGGCCGTCGGCGAGCTGCTGACCGATCTCTTCGACGCGACCTTCACGGACCGGTTGCGGCAGGCTCGGGGTGACCAGCCGGATGGGACCGCGCTGTATCGGGTGCCACTCATGTCGCGTCACGAGGACGAGCCGCGCCGCCTGCTGCTCAACGCCGCGCTGGCGCCGCTACGGAACCCGGAGGGTGACACCTCCGGCACCATGATCATTCTCGAGGACATCACGGCGCGGGTGCAGTTGGAAGAGCAGTTGCAGCTGTCCGACAAGATGGCGTCGATCGGACTCTTGGCGGCCGGCGTGGCCCACGAGGTGAACACGCCGCTCACCGGCATCTCGAGCTTTACCCAAATGCTGCTCGAGAGCACCACGCCGGACGACCCCCGGACGCCGCTGCTCGAGAAGATCGAGCGTCAGACGTTTCGGGCGGCGAAGATCGTCAACGGGCTGCTCAATCTGGCCAGACCCAGCCGCTCGGACGCGGCCGGTCCGGTGGACGTCAATGCGGTCATCAACGATGTCATGGTGTTGCTTGAGCATCAGTTCCAGACCGCCAACATCCAGATTCGCCGCGAGTTGTCTGCGACCCCGACCGTCGTGCAGGGGGTCGAGTTCAAGCTTCAGCAGGTGTTTCTGAACCTCTTCCTGAACGCGCGAGACGCCATGCCCACCGGCGGGTGGCTCTCGGTGACGACGAAGGTGGACGACGGGCAGGCCGTGATCGAGGTGGCTGACACCGGCACCGGAATCTCGGGTGACGCGCTGACGCGAATCTACGACCCCTTCTTCACCACCAAAGCCGTTGGCCAAGGGACCGGGCTGGGGCTGTCGATCACCTACGGAGTCATACAGGAGCACCACGGGTCGATCGAGTGCAAGAGCGGGGAGGATCAAGGGACGCGGTTCATCGTGACCCTGCCGCTGCCGCCCCGCGCCCGCAAGAGCGCACGTGCGTAGCCACCCGTCCCCGCTGCTGTAGCCAGAGCCAGCAGGCCCGCTGGCAGCCATTTCACGACCGATGAGGACAACTGATGCTTCGTGACGCCTCCGTGCTGGTCATCGACGACGAGGAGATCATGCGGGACATCCTGCAGACGCTGCTCGAGCGCGAAGGCTCTCGGGTCTCCCTGGCCGCATCCGGGGAAGCCGGTCTGGAACTGGCGCGTTCGCAGACGTTCGACGTCGCCGTGGTGGACGTCATGATGCCGGGTATCAGTGGTATCGAGACCCTGGACGAACTGAGTAAACTCGACGCCGATCTCCCCGTCATTCTGATTACCGCCTTCGCGTCGGTCGAAAATGCGATCGCCGCGATGAAACGCGGAGCGTTCGACTACATCACCAAGCCGTTCAAGAACGACGAGGTGTTGGCCGTCCTTCGCAACGCAATCGAGCGGCGGCGTCTGGTGACTGAGAACCGGACGCTCAGGGAGGCGCTCCGGGCGCAGACGCATCAGTTCAGTGAAATCATCGGCCGCAGTGGACCGATGCGGCAGGTCTTCGACCTTATCGCCCAGGCGGCGCCAAGCCGCACGACGATCCTCATCGAAGGGGAGAGTGGCACCGGCAAAGAGCTGGTCGCGCGCGCACTGCACGCGCATTCCAACCGGTCAGACCGTCCCTGCATCACCGTGAACTCCGGCAGCCTGCCCCCGGATCTGCTCGAGTCGAACCTCTTCGGTCATGTCAAGGGGGCGTTCACCGGAGCCGTGGCTCCGAAGAAGGGGCTGTTCGAGCTGGCCGACCACGGCACGATCTTTTTCGACGAAATCGGTAGCGTTCCCGTCGAGACGCAGGCGAAGCTCCTTCGCGTGATTCAAGAGCGGGAGTTCATGCGTCTGGGGGGCGTCGACACCGTCAAGGTTGACGTCCGGATCATCGCCGCGACCAACATCGACCTCAAGAGCATGGTCGAGGACGGCCGTTTCCGCGAGGACCTCTACTACCGTCTGCACGTCATCAAGGTCGGTCTGCCGCCCTTGCGCGATCGACGCGACGATATTCGGTTGCTGGTTCAGCATTTCCTGGACAAGTACGGGCGCGAAAACGAAAAAGAGGGTCTCGAGGTGACCCCCGACGCGCTCGACCTGATGGAAGAGTACGACTGGCCGGGTAACGTGCGTGAGCTCGAGAACGTGATCGAGCGGGCCGTGGTGCTGGCGACCACCGCGCGCATCGGGCCGGAGTTGATCCCAGACGCCGTCCGCACCTCGCGACCGTTCGAGATGCCAGAGTTCGTCATGCCCGCGGAGGGTATTTCGTTCAAGGAGGTGGTGGCCGCGTTCGAGACCCAGCTCATCGAGCGGACGTTGGTCGCGGCCGGTGGCGTTCAGAAACGCGCCGCCGAGATGCTGAATATCAAACCGACCACGCTCAATGAAATGATCAAACGCCACGACATCCGCCCGCGGCGGCGTCGCGGCGTCGCGCGGCGTGGTGGACCGACTGGCGGCGGCTCGCTCCCCACGGACCACGCTGGCCCGGACGACCCCGGCGCGATCGACTAAAAGTGATACGCGAGGCAGGCATTGGCCGCGGACGGGGTCAGTCGGCCCCGGCGACACGTCCTGCAATACGACCACCGGGCCAACCCGTGCGGCGCCCCGGCCCCGGTTCACCCGTCAATCGGCGATCGGTTCGAACGCATCCCACACGGTCGTTTCGCGTCGCCTGGAGGTGCTGAAGAGGACGCGCAACTGAAAGTACACGTCGACTTCGGTGGCCAGCCAGGCATCCCCGCTGATCGGTGTCCGCTCGAAATTGCCGTTCCCCTCGGACAACCTGCCGAGGATGCCCCACCAGAGCCGCACCGGTTCCATCAGATTGAAGGTGACCCGCGCAATCTCGTAGGTCTCCTCGTCGATCCAGATCTCGCCACGCGATTTGTTCAGCGCCTGGTCAATCCGTCGGTGCACCGGAAGCTTGCCGGGTCTGGGTTCGAACGCGAGGACGAAGGCTGGTCGCCCGCGGACCTCCCGGATGCCGACCAACTCCGCCGTGTATCGATTGAGCAGGTCTTCATTGAAGATGACGTTGGTGTCGTCGTCGTCGTCGTCGTCGTCCGCCTCGGGTGGGTCCGCGAGCGTTTCAAGGAACTTCTCCCATCGCTCGGTCTCTTCGTCCAGGTCGTCACCGGAGATCGGGTCACCGTTCTTCGTGACGAGCTTGGCGTAGGGCACGCCCTGGTGCGGCTCGACGGCGTAGCCCCGCAGTTCGTCCTCCGCGACCTCGCCGTCGCCGTCGAATTCCACCGTTCGGTGGGTCATCGACTGACGATACCGGCCACCGAAGTCCTGTTCTTGCGCCCACGCCGCGCGTTCGACCGCCTTGCCGATGATGGCGCGGACCTCAGGGGTGGGCGCTTCAGGCGCGGGGCCGGCGGAGCCAATGACGATGGCCGTCGCCGTCGCGACGAGCAGGGAGGTCAGGAAGGTTGCCGGCTTCGTCATGGGTGCGTTGGTGGTGCGTCCGGAACCCGTGACGGGCTCCCGATCAGCCTACCCCAAAACTACCCAGGTGTGTCGTAGCAAGGCCCTTTCCGCCTTCGCCGAGGCTACGGCGGACAAAGCAGGGCCGCTAATGGATTGGCCGGCCTCTCACGCGCGCGACGTATATATACACCCCGGTTGTCGTAGCAAGGCCCTTCCCGCCTTCGCCGAGGCTACGGCGGACAAGCAGGGCCCCTGATGGATTGGCCGGCCTCTCACGCGCGCGACTTATATATACACCCCGGTTGTCGTAGCAAGGCCCTTCAGGGCCGCCCGTCCCGTAACCCCGACGGCAATCTGGGCGACGCCAGCAGCGCCGCGAATGCGTCCCAGCGCCTGGAGGTGTCCCCACCGCTCCGCGCGTCGATATACCCCGCGACAAGATCCTTCCCCAGGTTGTAGTTGATCACATAGCTCCGGTACTGGTCGAAAAACCTGGTCCGCTGTTCGGCGCGCTCGGGAGCCATCATGGCGTAGCGGGTCATCCACTCGGCGGCCGCCGCGCGGTCGATCTCTCCGTTCAGGTACCGTCTCGCCGCCTCGTTCCCCGCGTAGTCGAGCTGGCCGACCAGCGCCTGCACCTCGTAATACTCTGCCGTTCGAGACGGGTCCAGGCCCGCGGCTGGAAACAGCACGTCTCGCTCGAAGGTCAACCGCTCGTCCGGCGAGAACGCCACCTCGATGCCGTAGTTGGCGGTGCCTTCGGCAATCAGCGACTGGGGCGAGAACAGCGCGTACACGGAAAACTCTGGCCACCCGCGTTCGCGCACGAGATGCTGCTCGAGCAGGACGTTGTAGACGTGATGACCCGGGTAGCCCTCGTGGCAGGCCAAGTCGATCGCTCGGTCGATATAGATCGGGAGATCGGTGTTCAGCTGTATCAGGCTGCGGAAGTTGCCCTGATACCAGTTGTAGCCGCTCCAGGACTTGTCGGTCACGTACTCGACCGTGAAGCTCTCATCCTCCGGCAGGTCGACATGGTCCAGGGTTCGACGCCGACACTCGGCGATGGCGGCCTCGAACACCTCGTCGAGCCGGTCCGGCGGGATGACGAACGCGCCGCGAAAGGCGCCGTACCGTTCGACCACAGCGCCCTGTCCGGGCAACCGGGTCTCGAGGCTGGCCAGCGTGTCCTGGAAATACGCCTCGGGGTGGCTCGGAGCCACCGCGTCATAGAGCGCCCTCGACTCGTCGTCGAACGCCAGGGCCTGGCCACCCAGCATGCGTACGCGCGACTGGAGCGCCTCCAGTTGCCGTCGCAGATACTGCCGGCGGAGCTGAACTAGCGTGTCCAGGTCATCCAGGCTGCCCGGCCCGTCATCGTCAGCGGCGGTCGTCTGCTCCAGTTCCGCGATCAGGGCCACGGCCGCCGCGCCGATCTGCGTGAGGCTGAGCGCCGCGCGGTCGGCCTCCGACCGCCAGTCGTCCGGACCGTAGTACGCATCCACGTAATCAGGGTCGTGCTGACCCATCGCCAGCACCAGCTTCACGTATCGTTCGGCCAGTTCATTCATGGCGGTATCCGACGGCGTCTGTCCCAGCAGCACGCAGGCGGCCAGGCCCGAGGCCGCAGCCATCATTGTCACGATGGTCGCCGCCCTCAGGGCCACGAAGAAGTGCCGAGGACGGCATAGGTGTGATCATAAGCGCCCGGCGTCGAGCTGGCGTTGACCGCGCCGACGTGGTCGCCGGCGGTCAATCAAGGGATCGACACCGCTCGACGACAGGCTCATGCTGTGGTTATCCCACCAACCGGCAAAGAGACGACCATTGTCCACATTGTCGCGTTGGAGCTTACCAAAGTCAGCGATCCCCTGGCTCCTGCGCTCTCCCCCGACGTCAGTCAGCTCGGGTGCGACGTTGGTCAGGCAGGGCGGCTGCGCGCGGTCACGCCCCAGCGCCTCTTTCTCGCGGTCGTCTCGGCGGTCGGCATCGCGAGGTGGAGTCGCTCGCGGACTCGTTCAGCGCTTTCAACTTTCAGCAGGGCGTCCAAGTAGCATGCGACATTTGTCGACGGTGATCAACGACGCCAGCCGCTCCGCCTCGTCTTGACAGCCAAGCTTCGGTAACGGGCTTGGTTGGAAGCATCGGCGGGGACATTCTCGGAAGCCCAAATGTCACCTTTAGATCCGATGGAATATTCTCGGCGCACGCAATGTTCGGTCGATCCGACGTCGCGCGACTTGCTATCCTCACGCCGGGCGACTAGTTCGGGTGAAATGCCGAAGTGACGGAAAACGGGGAAACGTTATCCTGCGAAACTGTTTGTATTGAAAACCAACTGCTCGACGTTCGCCTTGCGTCGTACGCCACCAGCGAGGCGAGGGTGCAGCGACCGATTGTGTCGTCCCTGTCCAGTTCTTTCGGCCGAAGCGAAGGGCACATGCCCCCAATATAGGCGCTGCTCCCAAATTAGCTCTGTGTTATTGAAGCGAGCCGCGATGTTCATCGCAGTTGTTCACGCTCTCGACCTGTCCTCTCTCTGGCGAATATTGGGACAGTCACTACACTTTGCCTAATAAGAATCATGGACAGAAAGAATGGCGACATAGTCGTCCTTGAGTCCGTAGTCAGACGAGGCATTCTGCAACAGAGTTATGGCGTCTGTGCGGTCATTGCCTTGGTTCCTGCTCAAGAGAGGTAATGCTTGCGCTATAGCGTCGGCGAGACCCTTCTTCTCAAGATGCTCATAATTAAGCATGTCTCGGACGCCCTGCATTATCACTTCCATCACGTTTTCGTTCTTGCCCTTCTTGACTTCCTTCCATAAGTTGTTTATCGCAGTAATGTCAGTTGAGGATAGGTCGCCGGCCTCGAGCCTGTGGCCTCTATCACCCTCCGCGTCCTTTAGGGATTTGGCGGCAATGTCCAGCTCGCTGTCACCCAACATCAGGAGTTTATCTCGTCGATCCTTAAAGGACGGCTTTTTGAGAATGTAATTGGGTGGAGAGTCTGGCGGCTCTGGAAACTCCTTAAGGTCTCCGTTCGCTTCAAACAATTGCTCGTGATTGAGGACGCGTTCCACCATGACTTGGTATGTTTTCGACTTGAGGTTCGGCATCTTCCTTTTCTCCTAAATTGCCAGGCTAATTGAGGCACTGGACACAATGTCGCGAGCCGCTCATCGCCGATTCATGCGACCCAATGGGCCGACGGTTCTGTCGCGAGGCCCCCGCGCTGCAACGACAGCTGTTTCGATTGTGGCATCGCTTCCGGGGCGATCCCCGGACGCGCGGCGCCCCGCTCACTCGCACCCGGCTGATCGCCAAGGTCCTCCCGATCGACAAACGTTTCTTCGTGTTGGCCGAACGGCACGTCAACGCGTCGGACGCCGACGTGTCGAACCTCGCCCGCGCGGTGCTCGTGCATCAAGCCGTGATTTTCGATTTTCCTGCCCCAGAGGGCCCCTTTATACACCCGAAGGCTGCCCAGCGCACGGAACTTTTGTTCGTCACAGCATCGTCCCGCTTTAGAGCCGTCAGCTCGGCCCGTGGCGACGTGCGGTCGACTGGGCCCCTGTTTTCCCGGCGGTTCTCAGACACGGCTCCACACTTGGGCCATTTGTCCGCCAATCGGACCGCGTCGCCTTTGCCGCGCGTCAGCCTACCGGCGCCGGCAGCGTCCAGATCTTCGGCGACATGTCGCCGAACAGCCGCCGGGTTAGATGCGCTTCCGCCAGCAGGAGCCAGTAGTACCTGGCATGCCGCACCAGCCGGTGCTCGAGAGTGTGAGCGACAAGCGTTTGATCCGCGGCGGCAGAACGGTCTGCCGCCAGAGGTTGCCCAGGTTGTATGTTAGAAACGCTCAGTTGCGGCGGGGATATTTACTCAGCCGGCATCTTCTTTGGCGATGGCGCTCTCAAGGCGCCGTCCGAGATCCTCGATCGATCGACGACGATGGATGGTCGCGTCGACCAGTTGCCGGCAACTAAATCGGCTGTGCACGGTCTCCGCCCCCTCCAAGAACGAGAGTGACCTCTCTACCGCGAGCGAGTAGGTGCCGGATTTCACAAGGCATCGATCGACGGATCGTAGCCGGTCATTTATGTCGCCTTCGCGAGGAATCGAGCCGGAATCTAGGCCGGCGAGCAAGAGATTCTGCTGGCTCGCCAGTAGGTCGTGCGGCCAATCATTGAGGTCGTCTTCCCACTGGAGACCGACCGCGAGGGCGTCAAAGGCGCTGCCCAGCGCTGACTGCATGTCTGCATGTCCCGCCGCGTGGCATGCGGAGACGACCGCGAGCCTTCCGAGGGCCGCTCGGTCTTTGACGATCTGTTCCTGAGCCTCGAGTCGTGTCTCAGCGTCTTCCTCCTCGATAGAGTCGTAACTCCGAAGTTGCGCGCGGTGGTATTTCTCGAAGCTCTCCATCCAGAACGCTTCGGTCTCCGGGACCAGCAGCGACGCCTCGCGTGCGATGCGCAGCGCGATGAGCAGGGCCTGCTTGGCCAGCACAATCTCGGCTGGCGCCAGCGTGTTCTGACCGTCGACGAGGCGGTCATCGATAAAGGTATAGATGAGCAAGAAGAGGTGGACCTCATTCGCCCTACGAACCAATTCCGTCGGTTGGTCGGACCACGCCTCGGACTGGAGCAGCGGATACAGCGTTACGAATGGGGACAGACGCGCGGTCCACCGCGGTTCGCGGTCGGGCCGGATCCTCAGCGTGTCGAGGACACTCCGGGACGTCTCGAGCATCGCGGGGCTTAGCTGAGTCTCGAGAGCATGCTCGAGACGGTCGAGCTCGGACGGGATGTCCAGAAACTGTGTCACGAAGTTGCGCTCACCGGAGCTGGTCGGCCCGCGTCGACGGCGCTCAGTGCCTGTCCGAGCTGGTCGTAGGAGTTGAACCGTTCGGCGGGGTCTTTGGCGGTCATTCGCGCCAGGACGTCCTGGGTCCCCTCTGAGACCCCGCATCGCGCGCGGAGATCGGGCGTCGGTTCGTTCATCTGCTGGTTGAGTATGCCCTCCAGGGTCGATGCTTCGAAGGGGCGCTTGCCGGCGAGCATTTCGAAGAGGCAGATGCCGAGTGAGTACTGGTCGGACTGCCAGGTGGCTTTCAGGCCACGGGCGACCTCGGGGCTGATGTAGGCGGGGCTTCCGAGAATGCTGCCGGGCTCTGTCAACGTGACTTCATCGGCCACGTTGGCGATGCCGAAGTCGCCGATCTTGATCTGGTTGGTTGAGGTCAGGAAGATATTCGCCGGTTTGATGTCCCGGTGCACGATGCCTTGCTCGAGCGCGGCCTCGAGACCGCTCGCCAGGTCGCGCACCAGGCTCAAGGCGTCGGTTTCGTCGATCGACCGCCGGCGGTTGAGATAGCGGTTGAACGAGCCCTCCGGGAAATACTCGACGACGATGAACGGCTCGCCGTGGGCGACCCCGTCGTCGAGGATCCGGACGACATGCGGGTGGGTGACCCGCTTCATCGCTCGCGATTCCCGGAGGAACCGCTCGAGACGGGAGTCGTCGGACAACGTGGCCGGCTTGGGCACCTTGATCGCCACCTCGCCCCTGTCGTTGCTCCCCAGATAGACGTAGCACATCGCGCCTTCACCAAGCAGCCGGTCGACGGCGTATGGCCCGATCGCCTCCGGGTAGGCGGGATAGGTGGCCGTGGCCGTGCTGGCGTCGTGCGGGGCGGCGGTGAACCACCGCGCGAGCCCGGTGCCGATACGGGCGCGGAGACCGTCGACAAAACGGAGCTCATGGGCGGTGAAGGTGGCGCCCCCAGGCTTGGCACCGAGAGCCAGCGCCCCCACGAGTCGGTCGCGACACCGGAGTGGCACGAGCATCATGGCGTCTAGCTCTTTCCACGCTTCCAGCAGCGTCTGACGCTGGTCGCGATAGCGCCGGTCTTCCAGGATCTCGTGGTGATCAATCGCCGCCCGGCTCTGGATCAGGAGTTGGAGCACTGGTCTGCACCGTTCGATGTCCATCGAGGGTCTGGGATCCACGGTCGAGGCGGCCAGTCTCCAGGTGCCGGTCGACGTCTGACGGAGAAGCAGCGACGCCCCGGCCCGGCTCAGCGCCGAGCTGGTGATGAGCATCGCCTCGTCGCAGAAGGTATCCAGGTTCCGCTGTCTGTTCGCCAGATCCGCCAATGTCTGGAGGTAGTCCTCGAGCGCGTCAGCACGGTGGAAACGGTGAAGCAGGCGGCGGCGGGTTCCGGCATACAGCGGCGCCAGCAGGAGCGCCGAGCCACCGACCGCAATCCCCTGGGACAGCTCGCCGCCAGCGCCGCCGAGAAACTGTGCTGTCAGCGGCCCGACAGCCGCCGTGGCCGAGGCGTAGACGAGACCCAGGCTCAGCATCAACAGGCCCAGGGCGATGCCCTCGCGGGCCAGCTCGTTCAACTGCAGCAGGTTGTGACGCACGATCGCGTAGGCGACCACAAGCGGGAAGGCGAGCACGGCAAGTTCGAACCAGAGACGCAAGCTGAAGTCGATGAGTTGCGCAACCACGCCCGGATAGAAGACGGTGAGCGGACCGAAGCCGAACAGGGCGGCGAGCGCCAGCACCCGCGCCCGCTGCCGGTCGACCGTTGCCACCTGGAGTCCGCGCAGTCGGAACCACCGCCGGGTCTGCTGCGACAGGAGGATGACGACGAGCATGAAGACCAGCAAGCCAATCAGGAGTGGCAGTCCGAGAATGCCGTTGGCGGCGTCGACCGGATACAGGGCCTGGTTGACCGCGACCAGCAGCACGCCGAGGCCCGCCGCGCTCCAGAGCCACGGCTTCAGCGACCTGAAGAGGACGCGAAGCGGCGAGAACGTGCCGAGAAAGCACACAGTGGCGAACGGCATGAAGCACAGCAAGACGTAGAACGCGGTGCATTCGAGCGGCGTGCGGTAGATCTGGGGAATCGCGCGCATCATCCAGAACAGCGACACCACGACACAGAAGGCGAGGAAGCCCCACGACGACGCAATGTCAGGCTTGAGTCGGTAGACCGTGAAGCCAAGACCGCCGAAGAGCACACCCACGACGAGCAGCGTGACCTGGACTCGCCAGTCGAGGCGGATGACGACGAGATCGAGCGTCTGTTCCGCGGGGTCGATTGGCACGAGTGTCAACCGGAGCGTCGCCTGGTTTCGTCCGAGTGCAGTCTGCGGGTCAGGCACCTCCGCGAGCGGGGTGCCGCCGATGTGCGTCAGACGCGCGCCCACGATGGCTGGCGCGCCCTCGGGCGGGGCCGGATCGACGCGAAGGATCCGCCCCTCGGCGTCGAGGTCGAACTGCAGCGCGGCCCTTCTCTCCCACCAGAAGGTGCCCTTGCTCCCGTCGTTGTTGGACCCGACGGGGACCGCCTCGGTGACCAACGTCCGGGTAGCCGCGGCTCCCGCCGCCGCATCGAGCTGGTCGAGCGTGCTCACCTCGCGACCATTTGCCGCGGTCATCCGATAGCCCACGAGTCCTGCGTTGACGGCATGCGAGGAGGTTGGTACAGCGACCAGGTCGTGGGTCAGCGCCAGCTTCGGACGCATGTGCCGGTGGGTCCAGTTCAGATGGAGGGCAACGGCAATGGCGACCGCGACAAGCACCGCAAGAGACACACTGACGACGGTGCGCTCTAGGGGGGTGGCGGCCGGGCTCTGAATAATCGATAGCCGCCGGAGCAAGCTCC
>CALBET010000355.1 GCA_937888665.1 uncultured Acidobacteriota bacterium | reverse complement strand
CGACATCCGGAGCATCGGCCCGAGCGACCCCAACCTGTTTGGGCTGGTGATCGGCGGGAACAAGAGCGTCCTGTTCAATGCCGAATATCTGATCTCGATTGCGAACCCGGTGCGGTTTATCTTGTTCTACGACACCGGTCAGGTAGCCGACTTTGGTCAGGACTTCGCCATGAGCGAGTTCAGGAGCTCGACTGGTGTCGAACTACGATTCTTCATGCCCGTGCTCAATGTCCCGTTCCGGCTGATCTATGCCTGGAACCCCAATGTGGAGGGCATTCTGAACGACCGTTTCCAGCCGCAGGAATCGACCGTCTTCAAGTTCGCGGTGGGGACGACGTTCTGAGTCTGGACACGCAAGGGGAAAGGGGAGCGGTTCCGGTCGCGTCGGACTCGGAGAAGCTGGTAACCTATGGGCTGGTAGGAGCGGTCTCGCGACAGCCTGCGTTGTTTGCCAGAGACGGGGGATTCGCTCGAGACAGACGGCGCGACGAGGAGTAGACGAACACGATTTACCCGACACATCACGCGGTCACCCGAGATGAAGAAGCCGTCGAACGCGGCGGGGCCGCATCATCGGTTGCACGGTGTGTACACTGAGCGACTGGCGCGCGGCGTCCGCTCGGCCGATAGTGACCAGACACCAGACAACACCAAACAAGGATTGATCAGATGAGACTGTTCAGTGTGGTCGCGACGGCGATCGTTGCGCTCATGATTGTGTTCGCCCCCGTGGATGCGGCGGCAGGGCAGCCGCCCGCCACCCCCGCGCCGGCGCCGGCCGCGACCGAGCCACAACCGGCTACCGCCGCGCCTCCGGCGCGTCTCCCGTTTCCTCCGGGCGCCACCCACGCCTACGTTGATCTGCAGCGGGTCGCGGCCCAGTCCGCCGTCGGTCAGGCCGCGAATCAGAAGGTGCAGGCCCTGAGCGAGCAGAAGCTCGCCCAGATCGAAGCCACCAACGCGGAGCTGGTCGCCAGTCAGCAGAAGCTGCAGCAAAACGGTGGAGTCATGAGCCAGGAGGCGCAGCTGCAGCTGCAGGCAGAGATCGAGACGCTGAATCTGCGAGCACAACGGCTGACGCAGGACGCGGAGGCTGAGGTGGGGCGGTTCCAGCAGCGCCTCCAGCTCGACTTCAATGCGAAGCTCGCACCGGCGCTCGACCAGGTCGGGGCGACGAGAGGCCTCTCGTTCATCCTCAGCGTCGGCGAGGGCAGTATCGCCTGGGCGAACCCGGCGCTCGACGTGACGGTCGACGTCATTCTGGCGCTCGACGCGGCCCCGCCGACACCGTAGTGTCGCGGGGCGGTCCGCCCGACTCACCCCTGGCGCCAGGTAGACGCAGTGGTCGGGACCCGGGTAGACTGAGCCGGCTCGAACGGTTCGCCCGTCTCCAGACCCTGGTGTCTACGTCGCGAACACCGACCACGAACGCCGTGTCCCTCGACATACCAGGCTTTCTCGATCGCCTCTGCTACCGGTTTCCCTCGCCGCTCATCGACGGGATCGTCGAGCGCGAGCCAGGGGTCCGGCTCGCCGCGGTCAAGAATCTCACCGTCAACGAGGAATTCTTTCAAGGCCACTTCCCCGGTGCGCCGTTGATGCCCGGGGTATTGATCATCGAGTCGCTCCTGCAAGCCGCAAGCGTGTTGCTGCTCGATGGGGAGACGGAGTCGCCGACGGCGCGGGTCGTGCTGCGCGGGGTCAACAATGCGAGGTTCCGACGGCAGGTCGTGCCTGGCGATCGGTTACGCCTTGATGTCCAGATCAGCCGCCGTCGGCGGCGGGTGGCCATCGTGGCGGCCGTGGCACGGGTGGATGATCAGGTCGTGGCCGAAGCGGAGCTCTTGATCGGTCTGGTCGTCAGTGCCGCTCGCATCGACCCGAGCGCGCACGTGGCCCCCGGTGCGGAACTCGGCGCCGGGACGGTCATCGGCCCAAACGCCGTCATTGGGCCCCACGTTCGAATCGGAGAGAACTGTCAGATCGGCGCCTCGGCGGTGATCGAGGGATGGACGACGATCGGTGACGAGAATCGGATATTTCCGTTCGCCTCCGTCGGCCTGGTACCGCAGGACACGAAGTTCAGAGGCGAGCGAACCGAGCTGATCATTGGACGCCGCAATACCTTTCGTGAATTCGTCACGCTTCATCGTGGCACGGAGGGGGGAGGCGGCGTCACGCGTATCGGCGACGACAACTTGCTGATGGCGTATGTCCACGTGGCGCACGACTGCGTCGTCGGGCACAAGACCATCTTTGGGAACGCCGCCACGCTGAGCGGCCATGTGTCGGTTGAAGACCAGGCCAATATTGGCGCGTTCTCGGCCGTTCATCAGTTTTGCCGAGTCGGACGTCAAGCGTTCATCGGGGGGTTCTCCGTCATCACACTCGATGCGTTGCCGTTCGTCCGCACGGTCGGCAATCGTGCGCGGGTCTACGACCTCAACATCATCGGGCTGGAACGCCAGGGAATGCCGGCAGAGACGATCGCCCAGCTTGATCGGGCGTTCCGGTATCTCTTGCAGTCCAAATTGAACACCACGCAGGCGCTCCGCCAGATCGAGCAGGATGAGACGCTCACGTGCGAGGAGGTCGCCTACCTCGTCGACTTCATCCGCACGTCGCCACGCGGCGTCAATCTCCGCCGCCCGACCAAACGGATCGAGTCGGCCGCCGCCGATGAGTAGGGAGCGGGTGGACGGAGTGACGAATTCGACGCGCCACGAGTTGCTGTCCCCACTGAGATGCCTCTCGGACTGATCGCGGGGAACGGTCGCTTTCCCTTCCTCGCGCTCGAAGGCGCGCGGCGGCTCGGCCACGCCCTGACGATCGTGGCGATTCGGGATGAAACGAGCCCGGCGCTGGAGGCGGCGGCGGCCGGCGAGCCGCCCGCAGATTTCCACTGGGTGTCGCTCGGACAGCTTGGGCGCTGCATCGCCATTTTGCGCGAGGCCGGCGTGACCCGAGCGGTCATGGCTGGTCAGGTCAAACACACCAAACTGTTTGCCGGCATCATCCCCGATCTGACGGCGCTGAAGGTGTTGACTCGCCTGAAGAGCAAGAACACCGATGCCCTCATTTCGGCGGTGGCGGATGTGTTGTCTGATCACGGGATCGAACTGGAGAACTCGACCACGTTTCTGCAGCCGTTGCTTGCGCGGCCCGGTGTGGCGACGCGCCGCCCGGTGACCGAGAACGAGCGGGGAGATCTGGAGTTCGGATACCGGATGGCGGACGCCATCGCGGGGCTCGATGTAGGGCAGACCATCGTCGTCAAGGATCGGGCAGTGGTGGCCGTCGAGGCGATGGAGGGGACCGACGCGGTCATCGTGCGGGCCGGCCTCCTGGCGGGGCCCGGTGCCTGTGTCATCAAGGTGGCGAAACCGGATCAGGATATGCGTTTCGACGTGCCGGTCGTGGGACTCCCGACGCTGGCGGCGATGCGTGAGGCCGGGGCCACCGTGTTGTCCATCGACGCCGGCCGCACACTCGTGTTGGACGGCGATCAGTTCTACGCCGAGGCGGACGCTCACCACCTGACGGTCGTGGGCCGAGTGGGGGTGCCGTCATGACCGCCCACGGGAACGGTGGGCCCCGTGTCGCCGTCGTGGGGGTGGGGCACTTTGGTCGGCACCACGCACGCGTCCTCTCGGCGCTCCCTGGGGTGCGTCTCGAAGCGGTGGTCGACATCGACCCGGCCCGGGCGAAGGCGGCGGCCGCCGAGGTTGGCACCGCATTCGCGTGTGATGTCTCTTCGCTGGGTGGTCGTGTCGACGCGGTCACGCTAGCGGTACCGACCGCCTCGCACTATGCCGTCGCGTTGCCGCTGCTCGAACGTGGGGTCTCGGTACTGGTGGAGAAGCCTATAGCCCGGTCGGTGGCGGAGGCCGACGAGCTGATCGCGGCGGCGGCCGCCAGCGGCGCGGTCCTCGCGGTGGGGCATACCGAGCGCTACAACCCGGCGGTGGCCGCCGCGTTGCCCCTGGTGCGATCGCCGCGATTCATCGAGGTGCACCGGATCGGCGCCTTCCCGGGGCGGAGTCTGGACATCGACGTGGTGTTTGATCTGATGATCCATGACCTCGACATCATCCTGGCCGCGGTCGGGGGCGATGTCGTGTCGGTCGAGGCCGTCGGTGTCCCGGTGCTCACCGATCGCGTGGATATCGCGAACGCCAGGCTGAGGTTCGAGACCGGGTGCATCGCCAACCTGACCGCCAGCCGGATCAGCCGGGAGCGAATCAGGAAACTCAGGTTCTTTCAACGGGACGCCTACATCTCGGTGGACTGCGCGGAGCAGGAGGTCGAGGGGTGGCGTGTCACACGTGGAGCGGGACCCGTCCCCACGATCGACGGGGGGAAGATCGATGTCCCTCGCGGCGAGCCGTTGGCACGCGAGCTGGCGGACTTCGTGGCCGCGGTGGCCGGCGGGCCCGCGCCACTGGTGGACGGCGCCGCGGGGCGACGGGCGTTGGCGCTGGCGGTGCGGGTGGCCGAGGCGATGGGGACGACATGAGTGAGGACGTGACGCCGGTGGTCCAGAAGCTCGTCGACGGCCTCCAGTTGAGCGAGGCTGACTGGGCGCGGCTGATTGGCTCGTCCGACCTGATTGCGCTGGGGATGGCGGCCGATGCCGTGCGTCGTCGCCGTCACGACGACCGAGTGACGTTCGTGCAGGTGCTGGAGGTCCCCGTGGACGGTGAGCAGCTCGAGGGGCCGATTCCGAAGCAGACAGGTGAGGTTCGGGTGACCGGTTGCCCCGCCAGCCACGCGACGGCGGTCGCGGCGGTGCGGGCGGTCGTGGCCCATGCCGGCGCCGTGCCGGTGACCGGGTTTGCCTTTGCCGATCTGGACGCGGTGTCCGGTCACGACCGGAATCGACTCGGCACCCTGCTTGGGGACTTGCGTGCGGCGGGGTTGGCGCAGCTTGGCGAGGTCTCAGCCGAGGGGCTGAGGGACCCCGACGGCGCGCTGGCGGTGCTACGAAGCAGTGGTGTCACCGCGGCGCGCGTGACGCTCGGCACGGCCACCGGAGATGTGGCGCTGTCGCTGATCCGTCAGGTCGCGTCCTGGGAGGGGGTCGGGCAGGTCTGCCGATGTCTGGCTCCGCTCCCTCGAGTCGGTCCGTCGCCACCGTCCACCGGCTATGCTGATCTGCGTCAGGTTGCACTCGCCAGACTCCTGGTCGACAATATCGAGTCCATCCAGGTCGACTGGTCCAGGTACGGGCCAAAATTGGCTCAGGTGGCGCTGACGTTCGGCGCCGATGACGTGGATGCCGTGCCGGTTGCTGGCGGGGAGAACCAAGGGTGGCGCCGGTCGCCTGGCGAGGAGATACGGCGCAACATCACCGGAGCCGGTTTCACGCCGGTACCCCGAGACGGGCGTTTCGAAGCGCTGGATGTCGATCCCGGATCCGAGCGTCGTGCAGGACACTAGAGTGTGCGAAAAAACGTTAGGCGCGCGACAACGCGCGTTCCGTGGCCGCGAAGTGGGGCATTCAGGGGTCCCCGCCGAGCGGTGGCGTGCGGTTCGGGGCGCAGCCCCGTTTGAGTCATAGAGTCATGAGTGCCATTCGAGTCAGCGCGGTCGAGTATCTGAATGCCCGTCCGCTCGTGCATGGATTGGACGGCCGCAAGGATCTGTTCGATGTCCAGTTCGACCTTCCCTCTCGGTGCTCGGGCCAACTCCACGACGGTGCAGTGGATCTTGGACTGATTCCCAGTATCGAGTACGCGCGCAATCCCGACTACCGGATCGTGCCAGGTCCCGCTGTGGTCTCGGAGGGCGAGGTCGCGTCGGTGGCGCTGTTCAGCCGGCGACCCCCGGCGTTGGTACGGTCCATTGCGGTCGACAGCAGCTCGCGCACGTCGGCGGCGCTCCTGCAGGTGCTGTGCGCCGAGTGGTGGGACATCAGCCCGAACTTGGTGAGGTTTCGACCCGATCTGCCGGTGATGCTCAAGCGGTGCGACGCCGCGCTCATCATCGGCGACCCCGCACTGTTCCTTGACCACCAGAAGCAGGGGCTCGAGAAGACCGATCTCGGTGACGAATGGACGGCCATGACCTCGTTGCCGTTCGTCTGGGCCATGTGGGCGGGGCGGGCCAACGCGCTCGGGTCGGACCACGTCGCGGCCTTGATCGAGGCTCGTGATCGCGGCGTAGATGCCATTGACGAGATCGTCGCGGCCAATTGCCCGGACGACGAGGAGCAACGCGACGTCGGTCGCCAGTATCTGCGTGAGAATGTGTCGTTCGACCTCGACGCTCGGGCGAAGGCGGGCCTCAAGAAGTTCTACGGCTACGCCTACGATCTCAAGCTCGTGCAGAACCGTCCCGATCTCCGGTTCTTCGATGCACCGACGGCATGAGTGTCGAGTCGATCGCGGAGAAGGTGCGGTCCGGCGGACGGGTCGATCGGGCCGAGGCGCTGACCCTCTACGCGGACGCGCCAACGCTGCTGCTAGGACAGTTGGCGGACGCCATCCGAGCGCGGAAGCATCCCGCCGGCGTCGTCACCTACATCATCGACCGGAACGTCAACTACACCAACGTGTGCGTGGCCAGGTGCGCGTTCTGCGCTTTCTATCGACCGGTGGGTTCGGACGAGGGCTACGTGCTCGGGTTCGACGAGCTCTTCCAGAAGATTGACGAGACGCTGGCGGTTGGTGGTGTGCAGGTGTTGCTGCAGGGCGGTCACAATCCTGACCTGCCGCTTGAGTGGTACGAAGACCTGTTTCGGGCGATCAAAGCGAGGTACCCGGATTTCAAGCTGCACGCCCTGTCACCACCCGAGCTGTTGCACTTGTCCCGGCTGTCTCAGCAGCCGGTGCCGGTTGTGGTGCGACGCCTGGTGGACGCTGGCCTCGACTCCGTGCCGGGCGGCGGAGCTGAAATTCTTGTAGACCGCGCGCGACGGTTGTTGAACTGCGAGAGCAAGGCGACCGCCGACGAGTGGATTTCGGTCATGCGCACGGTGCACCAGGCGGGCCTCAGGTCAACCGCGACGATGATGTACGGCAGCGTGGAGCGGCCGGACGAACGGGTCGAACATCTGTATCGGCTGCGGGAGCTGCAGGACGAGACCGGTGGGTTCACCGCCTTCATTACCTGGAGTTATCAGCCGACGAACACCGAGTTGGGTGGCGTGGAGGCGACCGGCGTCGAGTACCTGCGGACCCTGGCGCTGTCTCGCATCGTGCTCGACAACTTCGACAATCTGCAGGCCTCGTGGGTCACCCAAGGGGGCAAGGTGGGGCAGCTCAGCCTGGCCTACGGCGCCAACGACATGGGAAGCATCATGATCGAGGAGAATGTCGTCCGGGCGGCCGGCGCCGCGTACTGCATGGACGAGGCCGAGATCGTCAGAAATATCGAAGACGCGGGTTTCGTGCCCAAGCGTCGAACCATGGCATACGACATTCTGGGCGACCCACTCTTCCGTGAGCGCGATATTCCGCGCCGCACCGAGCTGGCCGTGGCTCGCGCTGCCGGCGACACCGCGGTGCCGGCGGAGTTGTCGCGCTATCCCGCGCGGAGCCGTCCCGGCAAGCAGCAGCGAGACGCCGTCACCGAGTCCTGAGCTCAGACGGTCCGGCTCACACGAGCCTCGGATCGGTCCTTTCCAGCCTCCCCTCGGGCGATCCGTCGGCGTACTGATTCATCCATCCACCGATTGCTGATCCACTGATTCGATGACCCGATGACCCGATGACGCGAATGACCCGATACCTCGCGGAGTGGGTCCTCCCGATGACCGGCCCGCCCATCCGGCGTGGTCGGGTCGACGTGCAGCACAACCGTGTGGTGTCGGTGGGGTCCGAGATGGCGTCGGATCCCGGCGGCGCCGTCGTCAATCTCGGTCCGGCGGCGATTCTGCCGGCCCTGGTCAACGCCCACACCCATCTCGAGCTGTCGGATCTGCGGGGAGACGTGCCGCCGGCCGGGTCGATGCCGGCCTGGGTAGACCGGCTCCTGGCCCGTCGCAGCGAGTCTGCTGGTCCTGACCCGACGGCCATGGAGCGGGCGCTCCGCGAAAGCCGGGCATTCGGCACCGGATTAATCGGCGACATCAGCAACACCTTGGCCAGCGTGGCGGTGTTGGAATCGGCTGGCGTGTCCGCCCGCGTCTTTCGCGAGGTTCTGGCTTTTCCGGACGAGGGAGCGGAGCTGGCCGTGCGCGCCGCGGCCGACGAGATCACCGCGTGCGGCACGCTGACGTCGGTCCGCCTCGGATTGGCCGCCCACGCGCCGTACTCAGTCGGTCCGGCCGCGTTCGCCGCCCTGGATCGCGTGATTCAGGAGGGCCCCGCGGCCCCACGGAGCGTGCATCTCGCGGAGTCGCCAGAAGAACTCCAGTTTCTGCGCGCAGGGGTGGGCCCCTGGCGCGAGCTCCTCGAGCGAATCGGACGCTGGAACTCCGGCTGGGCGCCACCGGGGTGTGGGCCGGTCGAATATCTGGATCGGATGGGGTGGCTGGGACCGGACCTGGTCGCGGTGCATGGGGTGCAGTTGACCGACACCGAGTTGGCGCGTCTGGCTGACCGGCGTGCGACGCTGGTCACGTGCCCCCGGAGCAATCGCTGGACCGGCGTGGGCGACCCGCCGATTGGCCGATTCATCCAGTCTGGAGTGCGCCTCGCCGTCGGCACGGACAGCCTTGCCAGCGTGCCCGACCTCAACGTGTTCGCCGAACTGGAGGTAATGCGACGGTGTGCCCCCTCGGTGCCGGCCCGTCGGCTGCTCGCGTGCGCGACGTCGGCCGGGGCCGACGCCCTCGGGTTCGGCGACACCTTCGGTCGGATTGCACCAGGTCGACGCGCGGCGTTGATCAGCGTGCGGCTTCCGACCAGTGTGAGCGATGTGGAAGAATACCTCGTGAGTGGCATTACGGCCGACCATGTGAGCTGGCTCGATGAGCCGGATGCTCAGACGCCTGGCGGCCTGATCCCGCCACCCGCCTAACCTTAATGTTGCGCCGCCTTGCCCTCTACGCGTCGTTCGTGCGGTTCGGGCACTCGGTGTTCGCGCTGCCGTTCGCGCTGGTCGGCGCGTTGCTGGCGGTTCGTCAGACGCCGCTGACGCTGGCTCGCGTCGGCTGGATCATTGCCGCGATGGTGGCGGCCCGCACGGCGGCGATGGGGTTCAACCGCCTGGTCGACGCCCGGTTCGACGCGCTGAATCCGCGCACCGCGAATCGGGAACTGCCGCGCGGGGCGCTCGTGACGCGGGATGCCGTGGCGCTGGTGGTCGTCGCGTCGGTGACGTTCGTCCTGGTGACGACTCAGCTTGGCCGGATCTGCCTGTCGCTGTCTCCCGTCGCGCTCGGCATCGTGTTCTGGTACTCGCTGGCGAAGCGTTTCACCACCTATACTCAGTTGTTTCTCGGTCTGGCCTTGGCCGTGGCGCCGGTCGGCGGCTGGCTGGCCGCTGGCGGCGGCGTTGGGGCCGAGCCGTGGCTCCTCGCGCTGGCCACGGGAGCCTGGGTCGCCGGCTTCGACATCTTCTATGCGTGTCAGGACCTGGAGTTCGACCGGGCCCACGGGCTCAATTCGATTCCCGCCCGCTTCGGCGTGCGCCGTTCGCTGTCGTTCGCGCGGTGGCTGCACGTCACGACCGTGGCGGCGCTTGCTAGTCTCGCGCTGGTCACCCCGCTCGGGGGCTGGTATCTGGCCGGTGTGACCGGTGTGGCGCTCCTCCTGGCGTACGAACAATCGCTGGTCCGGGTCGACGACCTGTCCCGTGTGAAGCAGGCGTTCGATCTGAACGGGTATGTCGGGTTGTTCTATCTCGCGTCGACTGCCGCGGCAATCTATGTCGGGTAAGGGGCCTGATACGGGGGCGGGTCGCGCGTCGGGGGACGTGGTGCGCCGGGTCGCGGTGGGCATCACCGGGGCCAGCGGGGCACTCTACGCCGTGCGGACAGTGGCCGCGCTCCTGTCCTGTGGGACGGAGGTCGAGCTCGTGGTCTCCGAGTTCGGGCGGCGGTTGCTCCGCGAAGAACTGGGGGAGGCCGCCTCTCTGGACGGCCTCCCGGAGTATCTCGCGACGCGGTACGGTGAGGGTGTGCGGGCTGGCAACTTGGTCGTGCATAGTAATCGCGATGTCGGGGCGTCGATCGCGAGTGGCAGTTACCCCTGTGAGTCGATGGCCATCGTGCCGTGTTCGATGAAGACGCTGGCCGGGGTGGCGCACGGCTTGTCGCGCACGCTCATCGAGCGCGCCGCCGATGTCATGTTGAAGGAACGACGACCGCTCGTGGTGGTGCCGAGAGAGACCCCCATGAGCCTCCCCCAACTACGCAACATGGTGGCCTGCGCGGAAGCGGGCGCGATGGTGCTGCCGGCGATGCCGGCGTTCTATCAGGGACCTCGTACACTCGACGACTTGGCGGACTTCATGGCCGGGAAGATCGTGAGCGCGCTCGGATTTCCCCACGAGCTCTATCCCCCGTGGACCGGATGACCGCCGACGCCGTGTCGGTACCTGATCGCCCGGGGCCCTCGCTCGATAAGGACCCGCGCCGGATCGCGGGGATGTTCGACGCGATCGCGCATCGCTACGACCGGCTCAATCGCCTGCTCAGCGCCGGGCTGGATCGGCGATGGCGCCGCCAGGCGGTCGACGCGCTCGACCTGCCGGCAGGCGCGTGTGTGCTGGATGTGTGTACCGGTACGGCGGATCTGGCCATGACCGCCTCCCGGCATCGCTCGCGACCGCGTGCGGTGCTGGGCGTCGACTTTGCCGCGGAGATGCTGGCGTTGGGGCGCGCCAAGCTCAGAGCGGCCGGGATGGGGACTGTCCAGCTCGCGCAGGGAGACGCGTGCCGCCTGCCGTGTCCGGCCGCGTCCGTGGATGCCGTGACGGTGGGATTCGGGATTCGCAACGTTGCGGACACCTCGGCCGCCGTGACCGAGATGTTCCGGGTGTTGAAGCCCGGGGGGCGACTCGCCATTCTTGAGTTCGGCGAACCCAGTCTGCCATTCCTGCGGTCAATCTATCTGTGGTACTTCCGGCGGGTGTTACCGCGGGTCGGTCGATTGTTGTCCAAACATACGGAGGCCTACGCCTACTTGCCGGCGTCGGTCAGCGCATTCCTGACTCCCGACGCGTTCGGCGCGCTGCTATGTACAGCTGGGTTTGTCGACGTGGTTGTCGACCGTTTGACCTTCGGCGTCGTCTATCTCTATGTAGGTCAGAAGCCCGTGGAGCCAGAGGGCGTTGGCGGGCAGCGCGACGTTCGCCCACTGATATACTGACCGCCAGTCACGTCTCAGCATCTTATGTACTTCGATCTCGACGATCGCTTCTTCGATACCCCGACCGTCGAGTCGGCCATGTCGTGGCGCGAACGGGGGCTGCTGTCCTTGTTTGTCCATCTCGTGGTCGCGCTCCTGGTCGTGCTGGGGCCGCGGCTGCCATTCGCGCGGGACGCGGCCGAACAGCGAGCGGAACGTCTAGAGGCGGCGGCGGCAGAGCAGCTGGCCCTGCGCCAGGAGGCGGACGACCAGCCTCAGTTCATCTTTGTGGAGCCGTTCGTCGACACGCCGGCGCCCGAGCCCCCGCTGCAGGCCTCGCTGTCAGACCTGGACCGAACGGCGCAGTCTCCGGCGCAAGCCGAGAACCCGCTCAACGATCTGCCGAACGCCGAGGGCAATGCCTTCGAGTTCGTTCAGGCCGAGGAACTCTCGGACGGACTGGCTCCGGATACCAGCGATGGGACCGATGCCGAGGTCGTCGACGGCGACACGGTGGAGCCGATAGACGGGGTTGAGAACGGAGCGGCCGACCCCCCGGAGCAGGAGGCGCCAGATGCACCTTCCGGCGACGGGGGCGCCGCCACCAACCCGCTCCTGGCCGACGGGAGCGGTGCCCCGCGGGACACGAGGCCCACCCCAGACCCGGGCGCGTTGCTACGCCAGGCTGAGCGTCGTCTCAGCTCGGTGGCGCGAGGTCAGTCGTTCAGGAATCTCGAGGGTCGAACGGACGAGTACGGGCCGGACATCCAGTTCGACTCGAAAGGGGTCGACTTCGGTTCCTGGATCAGACGCTTCCGGGCCCAGATTTACTGGAACTGGACGCTGCCGTACGCGGCCATGTCCTTGCACGGTAATGTGGTGCTGACGTTCAGGATTGACCGGGAGGGGACACTCACGGAATTGAGTGTCCGCCGCCCCTCCGCCGTCGCCGCCTTCACCAACTCGGCGTTCAACGCCATGAGCTGGTCGAATCCGACTCACCCGCTCCCGCCCGAGTATCCGGACGACTCGGTTGTCTTCACGGTGACCTTCTATTTTAATGAGACGCCCCCCGGGCGCCGCTAACACGAACATCGGGTGTCTCCGCGCATGACCCGCTTACGACTGCCGACCGCCCGTCAGCAGGCCGGCTTGGTCCTGTTATTGACCATCGTGCTGATGACAGCATTCTTCGGCTAGTCCAGGACTAGCTGCCAGGTCATGACTCACCGACGATTACGGGCGGCCGACGGGCGTCCCATACTGCTGGCGGTGGTAGGGCCGACGGCGACCGGCAAGAGTTCGCTGGCGCTGGCGGTGGCCGAAGCGGTCGGTGGCGAGATTGTGAGCTGCGACTCGACCGCCGTGTATCGTGGGTTCGACATCGGGACGGACAAGGTGCCGCTGTCCGAACGCAGAGGCATTCCACATCACCTGATTGACGTGGCCGACCCGACGGACGTCTTCACGGCGGCTCGCTACAGCCGCGACGCCGCGCAGGCGGTGCGGGACGTGACCGCGCGCAGCCGGCTGCCAATCCTCGTCGGCGGCACCGGGCTCTACTATCGGGCGCTGACGCGAGGGTTGTTCCCCGGGCCCGAGGGCGATCCGATACTTCGCGCCAGGCTGAGTCGGGTGGCGCGCCGCCGCGGGGTCGAGTCGCTCCATCGAGGCCTGGCCCGACACGATCCAGACTCGGCGCATCGGATCAAGCCGAGGGACGAGAAACGGCTGATACGGGCCCTTGAGGTGTGGTTGCTAACTGGACGGACGTTGACCGACCACTTCGCCGACACGCGGTCGCCGATCGCCGATTACGTGGTCCGCACCGTTGCCCTCACTCTGCATGGAGACGCGCTCAAGGCGCGCATGGCGCGGCGGGTGGACCAGCAGTTCGCGGCCGGGCTGTTGGACGAGATCACAACCCTCTGGGATCGCGGCGTGTCACCGGATGCGGGACCGTTCAGGGGGCTTGTCTACCGCCAGGCGGTGGAGCATCTGCGGGGCGTCCGAGACGAGATGGCGACCCGGGAGCTGATTGTGCGTGAGAACCGCCGGTACGCGCGCCGACAGTTGATCTGGTTCCGCAAAGAACCTAACCTACACTGGATTCAGGCGCCCGGCGAAGACGACGGCACTCGTGCCGCCACCCTGCGTCTGCTTGATGCCGGCGCCACCGCGCCTGACCCAGATTCGGTGACGGCTCCCATGCCCGCGCGCCCGCTGGATTCTTCCGCCCCGTGACGATCCGAGCCGACCTGGAGGCGCGCGAACTGGAGCATCTCGCACCCTATGCGGCCAAGAGTCGCGAGTCCAGGGGACGACTTCGGCCGGAATCAGAAGACCCCATACGCCCGGTGTTTCAGCGAGACCGTGACCGGGTCGTCCACTGCAAGGCCTTCCGGCGACTCAAGCACAAGACGCAGGTATTCTTTGCCCCGACCGGCGATCATTACCGCACCCGGCTGACCCATACCCTTGAGGTCTCACAAATCGCGAGGACCGTCGCCAAGGTCCTCCGCTTGAACGAGGATCTGACCGAGGCCATCGCCTTGGGTCACGATCTCGGGCATACGCCGTTCGGTCACGCGGGCGAGCAAGTACTCCGTGACCTGATGCCGGGTGGGTTCAACCACTATGAACAGAGCCTGCGGATCGTCGACGTGCTCGAGCGGGAGCGCCAGGGACTGAATCTGACCTGGGAAGTGCGAGACGGGATAGCGAAGCACTCCAAAGGCAAGGATGGCGCCCCTGTGGGCGTGGATCCGTCGAGACGCGCCTCCACCCTGGAAGGACAAGTGGCCCGGGTCGCCGACATGATCGCGTATGTGAACCACGACATCGACGACGCCCTCAGAGCAGGGGTGCTCGGGGAGTCGGATCTCCCCACTTCCGCGCTCGACGTGCTGGGCCGCTCATCGTCGTCGCGGATCGGCGTGTTGGTGTCCGACGTGGTGGGTCAGACGCTGGCCACTGCGCCACATGTGGAGTTACGCATGAGCGATGAGGTGCTGGCCGCGCTGCTGGGGCTCCGGACATTCTTATTTGAGGCGGTGTACGAGAACAGCGTGGCCACCGCGGAGTTCCGCAAAGCGTCCGGGATTCTGGGGGGGCTGTGGGAGCGGATCCGACAGGAGCCGGACACGTTTCTGGACGCGCGCACCGTCGAGCTGGAAGGTATTGATGCGGCCACGCGTGACTTCATCGCTGGGATGACCGACAGATTTGCCATCGGGCTCTACGAACGATTGTTCATCCCGAGGCCCTGGGTCAGTGCCTCTGCACAGAAGCTGTAGTATGACATTAAAAGTCATAATTTGTGACACTTAAAGTCATTAACTACGACTTTTATTGTAATTGAAATGTGCGCAAAGCCTGTAGATAGGGGATAAGTAGCTTAAAAAGAAGGGTTTGTTACGCACGGTTAAAGTTGGCATGTCAGTTGCTTTATGTGATGGTGTGAACGCGAGAGACCGCCACGGACTCCACCACCTTTGCCGAACTGATTCGGCCACATAGGAGCAAGACCATGCGAGCCAACACCAACAAGGGTTTTACCCTCATCGAGCTACTCATTGTTGTCGCGATCATCGGCATCATCGCCGCCATCGCCGTGCCGGGTCTGCTCCGCGTGAGGATGTCCGGGAACGAGGCGT
>CALBET010000354.1 GCA_937888665.1 uncultured Acidobacteriota bacterium | reverse complement strand
GATTGCAGCGCTCGGATGATGTTGGTGTTGCCTTCGCTGTCGATGATGCGCACCTTGTCCTGCGGCACGAACATCTGGTCGATCGCCGTCCCAGACTGCGCCGCCAGAATCCGGACAATGGCGTACGGGGCGTCCATCACCTGAAAGAAGTAGAGCTCGTCGTCGATGACAAAGTCGTCGACCATGTACGGGAACGAGGAAAAGAGCCACAGCGCAACGCGATCGTTCTTGTCGCGCCGCATCTCCAGGAACTCGAGGTGGGCCTCTCGGGCTACCTGAGCCCGCGACTTCCCGCTCCCGGGAAATTCCCACGCCATAGAGAGCGAGGTATCGACAAGGTCGATACGAATACGCGAGTCCATGTCGCCGGCCACCTCTTCGGTCGCCGTCAAGTAGGGATCGGCCATCGCGACCAGCAGCAGCGCCAGGGCAAGCCCGAGCAACAGCTTTGGCAGGTTGTAGAACGCCCGCCCCCAGACACCACGCCGGAACCGAGGCTCGATGACGTGACCGGAGTGCTGCCGGTGGTGCCGCCGCGAGGTGAGCCACAGGCGCAGCACGGACAGCAGCAGGACCAGCATCACCGCCATCGACAGCAGATAGGTCATGCCGATATCGGTGAACCGGATCTGGTCGAGATCCGTCCCCAACAGTTCCTGGGCGCGCGTGCCAAGAAAGTCCGTGAACGCGGGCATGAGCAGTGGTTAGCGACTACCTTCGACGGCGTGCGTATCGAGTGTCCGGGCGCCGTCCGCCAGCATGACGCGCAGACCGGCGAACCCCATCGTCCTACCACACCCTCGACCACGCATCCCTACCCCCCGTTACGCCCGAGTCCCCTGCGACTAGCTGCGCTCCGTGCATATACTGATCAGCTGATCCTACAACCCCGGAGATATCGGTTCAATGCCAGAATGGCGGTCCATCCACCCGTCCAGCCGGGCGGAGACACCGCTACTTTTTGGTCGACACGGGGTCTAATTGAATGTCGGCGCCAGAGACGTTTCGAGGGATACTCGATCACACGATCGACAGGAGGCAGGTGTGAAGCCAGCTCGCGTTATCGATTGGTCCGAATCGGCCGACTCCGAAAGCGACCTGGCGGAACGTTGCGCGTCCGGCGACGCGCAGGCGTGTCGGGAACTCGTCGACACCCACCAGCGAATGGTCTATCACCTGGCCCTGCAGCTGTTGAGCAACCACGACGACGCGTTGGACCTGTCCCAGGACGTGTTCCTCACGGTGTTTCGGTCAATTCACCGATTCCGACGCGACTCCGCCCTGCAAACCTGGATCTATCGGATCGTCGTCAATCAGGCACGCAACCGGCAGCGCTGGTGGCGGCGGCGCCGGCGGGCCGACCAGGTATCGCTCGACGCCGTCATCGCGGAACGAGGCGAGCTGGCGGCGCCCATGGCGGCGACCTCGCCGGAACGCGCACTCGACCAGAAACAACTTGGTGAGCGCTTGTGGCGCGCGCTCAACCGGCTGCCGTTCGACCAGCGGTCCGCCGTCGTCCTCCGGGAGCTGCACGGGATGCGCTACGCGGACATCGCCTTCTCACTCGGCGTGACGAACGCGGCGGTGAAGTCACGCCTGGCCCGCGCTCGCCAGACGTTGCGGACGGAGTTGCGACCCCAATGAGAGACGTGGCCTCGCTCCGGTGCCGCACCGCCCGAACCTGGCTCACCGCCGCCCACGACGACGAGCTGTCGTTCGAGCGCCAGGTCGTCCTGGACACCCATCTCACGACCTGCGACAGCTGCCGCAGCCTGCGCGACGACCTCGCCTCGCTGGCGACCGCGCTCCGACAGAGCGCGGCGCAGCACCGGCCGGACGAAACCGCGTTCGCGCGCCTGGCGCCCGAGGTCATGGCGCGGAAGACCATGGAGCCTGACACCCAGTGGCGCCACCGGGTTCAAGACGTGATCGACAATCGGCAGCGTCTCTGGAAGCTCGGGGGCACCCTCGCCGGCGCGCTGGTGGTGGCGGTATTCGTCGGTCTGTCCACGCCGACACACCCCGGCTCGCTTGCCGCCCTCCTGCAAAGGTCGACGGCGCTCGGGTCGAATGCCAACCCGCTCTGGCTCGTGGCCGGGGTCACCCTGCCCCACGTCGCGGCAGACACGCGGGCCGCCGCCATGCTCATTCAGCCGCCGCCTCCGCTGGCGGTCAGTAACCTCGCGCTGAGAGCCGTGGTGACCCGGGAAGGGCACCTCACCTCTGTCGAGGTGA
>CALBET010000353.1 GCA_937888665.1 uncultured Acidobacteriota bacterium | reverse complement strand
CCTCGACACCTGGACCAACAGTGACCGCGTGCGCGCAGCTCCTCCAGGAACTCCGGCTTGTCCTTTAGGAGATCGTCGATGCTCTCTTCGCGGAGGTCGTGCCAGACGAGCCGGCATTCGTACGGTCGTTGTATCTGACCCACGACCAGCTCCGCACGCTGGCTGCCCGTGACATGCTCGGCACGCATACCAGTCGCACCGTCCACTGGCCACGCTTGACCCGGCGACCATCAGGGATGAGGTCGTCGAATCGGTCGACACGCTTCGAAGCGTGACCGGGTCCACCGTTGACTACATCTCGTATCCCTATGGGGGCCCGTCGGCGGTGTCCACCGAGGTCGTACGGGTGCTGGAATCACTCGATGTCCTGTCGATGGGGTTCACGATGCGTCGCGGCATCAACGACGACCGGAGCTTTGAGCACCCGTTCCTGCTCCGCCGGGTCGACACCAACGACGCACCGGGCGGGGCCTCCGGGGGGACCGATTGGCGCTCGACGAGCCGTGAGCGGTGAGCGGTTGTGGTCAGCGTGGCTGATGTCGGCTTTTCTTGACCCGCTCCCCGGGCTGAGGGTCCGCGACAATCTCGATCTTCAGCGGAATCTTGAACGCCTCGAGTCGGGGCCCGCAGTACTGGCGCATCCGCTTGCGTAGCGCCCGCTTGTCCTCCGGCTCGCGCAACGAGAACCGCGCGGCGACCAGATGCCCGGTAATGGCGTTCTGCTCCCCGTACACCGTCACGTCCGTCACGTTGGACAGCCCGAGCAGCACGCTCTCGACCTCGGCGCCACCGACGTTGATGATCTCGGACACAGTCGCGATTGACCAGCGCCAGGAACAGCGCAACCGCGTTCGGGCTGAAGTCGGAGGCCAGGGCGACGATTCGGCCACCCGCGATATCGTGGGCCGTCAGTTCATGCTGCCAATAGTGAACCCGCCGCACAAGCCAGTCGTTTGAGTACGCGGTGTCTCGCCACACGACGGCCGCGTCGGACGGGCGCGCCGCCATCCGGTCCAGCACGAAGTCGATCTGCATCATCGCGGTAGGAGTGATGCTGATGTCACACCCCGCCCAGATAGAGCGACTGGCCGGTGATGAAGCCACTCCTGGGGCTGAGGAAGAAATCCACGACGTTCACGATATCGGCCAGTTCCGCCCGACGGGGAATCGCCTGACGACGCAACAGTGCCTCGAGCGCCGGCGCGGGAACACCCTTGATGAGGTCGGTCGTGGTGGGGGCCGGGCCGACCGCATTCACGGTGATGCCGAACTCGGCCAGCTCGCGGGCGGCGATCTCGGTAAAACATCCGACGGCCGCCTTCGACGACGCGTAGAGCGCTTCGCCTTCGAGCTTCAGGGGGGTCGCCACGGTCAGGAAATTGAC